>CABXDM010000004.1 GCA_902510965.1 uncultured Candidatus Actinomarina sp. | reverse complement strand
GGGCTGCACATTATGGTATTGAGTTTCCAATACTTGCGGATTTTTGGCCTCATGGAGCAGTGTCACAAAAATTTGGTTGCTTCCATGAAAAAGCTGGTATTTCTTTAAGGTACTCTTACATAACTGATGAAAATAATGTAATCACTGAAATAATCAAAAGTGATGAAATTGGTGTTGAGAGAGACTTTAGTGAATATAAAGAAAGTTTTGGCTTTTAACTAACTTCCCTAATATCAAAACTTTGTACTCTCTGTCTTTTGATACGTCTCCGTTCTCTTTCAGAGAGTCCGCCCCATATACCAAACTTTTCAGATTGCTCTATGGCAAATTCTAGGCAATCTTCTTGGACGTTGCAGGCTCTACAAATAGACTTGGCTTTTCTTGTTGAAGCACCTCTCTCGGGGAAAAATATATCGGCGTCTGCACCCTTACAGTTTGCTTCCTCAGTCCATGAAGGCATTCCTCCAATTAGATCTTCCATTTTTGAATTTTCCACCCTTGCTCCTTATATAGAAAACTAAATTACATGTGTGTAATCTATATAGTTTTACAACAATTGTCAAGGGGCTAATTCTTCATTTAATTTAGCGTAATTTTAGATATGTAGGATAATTAAATAATGCCTAATCAAAAATTAGTTTCCTCTGGAGGAATTTACAAAGGTAAGACAAGCATGTGGCTCTACATATTTCATAGAGTTACTGGTGTAGCTTTATTTGGATATCTTTTACTGCATATCATATCAACAGCTTTAATTCTTTTAGGACCTGAGGTTTATGAGGGTGCTGAAGCAATATACAAGAATTTTTATTTTAGAGTAGCTGAAATAGGCTTATTTGGAGCAGTGTTAGCACATGCGATAAATGGTCTTAGAATAATTACAGTAGATCTATGGAGAAAAGGTTCTGATTATCAAAAACAGCTTAATGTAATATCTTTAGTAATTTTTATCGGTGTTTTTGTTCCCTCTACATACAAAATGGTAGATTCATATTTTGATTTATGTTTAGAGAAAAGTTCACCAGGAACCACCGTCACTGATTGTATTGTAAGACCTATTCCGGATTGGAAGTAGGGATATGAAAACTCAAAGGACAGACTGGGGCCGAAGGCAGCCACCTCTAGCAGGATCTAGTTTCGAGTTGTACGCATGGTTTTTTATGAGAGTCAGTGGACTACTACTTGTACTTCTGGCAGTAGGACATATGTTCATTATGCATGTATTCAATGATACTCTTAACCTTGATTATGAATTTGTTGCTGCAAGATGGGATACACCTTATTGGCGAGCTTTTGACTGGTTACTTTTAGCCTTAAGTCTTCTTCATGGTACAAATGGACTCAGGGTAGTCCTTCATGACAATATATCGGATCAAACTGTTAGGAAACTCTCATTATCAGTACTTTATGTGACAAGCACTGTTTTCTTTATTTTAGGAACTTATGTTATTGTGGCTTTTGTGAGTAAATTATGAAGATAGTCAAACATTCCTTTGATGGAATAATTGTTGGAGCTGGTGGAGCAGGTCTTAGGGCTGCTATTGAAGCAGCACCTACAATGAAACTTGCAGTAATCACCAAACTCTACCCTACAAGATCTCATACTGGTGCAGCTCAAGGTGGAATGAGTGCAGCCTTAGCAAATGTAGAAGAAGATAATTGGAATTGGCATGCTTTTGATACAGTAAAGGGTTCTGATTACTTAGCAGACCAACCAGCTGTAGATATTTTATGTAAAGAAGCTATTGATGCAGTGGTTGAATTAGAACATTGGGGACTCCCATTCAGTAGATTAGAAAGCGGAAAGATTGCTCAAAGAAGATTTGGTGGTCATACAGTGAAAGAAGGTGCTGCACCTGCTTTTAGGGCATGTTATGCAGCTGACAGAACAGGACATATGATCCTCCAAACTTTATATCAGAAATGCGTGTCTATGGGTGTCGAGTTTTTTGATGAATTTCAAGTTTTAGATATAAAAATTGAAGACGGTGTTTGTAAAGGTGTAGTAGCATATGAAATCGCAACTGGTGATCTACACGTTTTTGAAGCAAGAGCAGTAACATTTGCAACCGGTGGATTTGGTAAGATTTTCAAAGTCAGCTCAAATGCACACTCTCTCACTGGAGATGGACCTGGCATGCTGTATCAGAAAGGTATTCCTCTTGAAGATATGGAATTTTATCAATTTCACCCGACAGGAATCTACAGACTTGGAATACTCCTATCTGAAGCTGCTAGAGGTGAAGGAGGCATTCTTCGAAACAAGGATGGTGAAAGATTTATGGAAAGATATGCACCTTCTATTAAAGATTTAGCACCAAGAGATATGGTTTCAAGAGCAATAGCAACCGAGATAAGTGCAGGCAACGGTGCAGGTCCTAATAGTGACTATGTATTCCTCGACTTAACCCACTTAGGTGAGGAAGCTATTATGAAAAAACTTCCTGATATAACAGACTTTGTTAGAACGTATGTAAAGATAGAACCAATAAATGACCCTATTCCAGTTCAACCAACAGCTCACTATGCAATGGGAGGTATCCCTACTGATGTTAATGGTAGAGTTCTTAGTGATCATAAAGGAGGCGTCATTGAGGGAGTCTATGCAGCAGGTGAAGCTGCCTGTGTTAGTGTTCATGGAGCAAATCGTTTAGGGACTAACTCTTTATTAGATATTGTTGTTTTTGGTAAAAGAGCTGGACAAAGTATGGTTGATTACGTATCTAGTACTAAGGCCTCCCCTCTTAATGAATCAGCTGCAGATGATTTATCAAACAAAATTTCTGGGTTTATGGAAAAAGAACACACTACAGAATTTTCAGTGGCTAAAATCAGATCAGAACTACAAGATTCTATGGAAGAAAATGCTAAAATTTTCAGATCTAAAGAGACTTTAGACAATCAAACAGAAATTCTCTCTGACTTAAGAGAAAGATACAAAAATGTTACTATTTCAGACAAGAGCAAGGTATTCAACAGTGAACTCCTTGAAGCAATTGAGCTTGATTACTTACTAGATATGGCCGATACAACTGTAGCTAGTGCTTTAGCAAGAAAAGAATCAAGAGGAGCTCACTCACGAGAAGATTACCCAGATAGAGATGACACAAAGTTTATGAAACACTCGTTTGCATTTAAAAATGGTGATTCTGTAAAACTAGAATATAAAGATGTTGAACTTGGAAAGTATGAACCAATGGAAAGAAAATACTAATGGAAATTGATTTAAAAATATTAAGATATGACCCCGAGAATGATAAAAAGGGACATTGGGAATATTACAAAGTTGATGCTGAACCAGAGGAAAGAATCCTTGATTTACTCCACAAAATAAAATGGTTTGAAGATGGATCGCTCTCATTCAGAAAGTCTTGTGCTCATGGCGTATGTGGTTCGGATGCAATGGTAGTAAATGGTGAAAACATGCTTGCCTGCCAAGTATTAGTAAAGGAAGTAAGCAATCCGATCAAAATCGAACCAATAAGGGGCTTACCCGTATTAAAAGATTTAATAGTAGATATGGAACCATTTTTTGATAGTTACAAAAAGGTTATGCCATTTTTAATCAATGATGATGAACCAGGAGATAGAGAAAGACTTCAATCACCTGAAGATAGAGATAAATTTGAAGATACAACAAAATGCATTCTCTGTGCTGCTTGTACTACAAGCTGTCCTGTCTTTTGGACTGCTGACTCATACATTGGTCCAGCAGCAATTGTTAATGCTCATAGATTCGTAATGGACTCACGAGACCAGGGATCTAAGCAAAGACTAGAAATCATGAAAGATGTTAACGGAGCATTTAGATGCCGTACTGCTTTTAACTGTACAAGTGCATGTCCAAGGGGCATACAAGTAACAAAAGCAATTGAAGATGTTAAAAGAGAAACTCTACTAAATAATTGAACAAAGAAATAATAAACTATCTCGAAATTATTACACAAAATTTAAACATAAATAAAAAAGAGAATCTAAACAAGATATATCTACAAATAACGTCTCAAGATAATGTTTGGAATATAAATTTAGGGACTCTCGAAGAGAACACAAATTCAGAAAACAATGTGGAAAACTTAACAATAAAGATGGAAGAATCAACTTTCTTTGAGCTTAGGGATAATGTAAAGCATCCAGAAGACTTAATGTTCGATGAAAAAATTAAAATTAAGGGTAACTTAGATTTACTTAAATAAAAAAGAAAAGACGGCTAAGCCGTCTTTTCAATAAGGTTTTAAGATGTCTTAGTTTAGACTATCTTTTAATCCTTTTGCAGCTTTAAATGCTGGTGCATTTTTAGCAGCTATTTGGATTGTTTCACCTGTCGCTGGATTTCTCCCTTGTCTTGCAGCCCTGTATCTTGATTCAAACTGTCCGAAACCAGCAATACTTACTTTATCGCCATTTTTCATTCCGTTTGTTATTCCGCCAAACACTGCTTCCACAGCTGCTTTAGCGTCTGTCTGTGACAACCCTACTTCTGCTGCTACAACGCTTGCTAATTGATCTTTATTCATAGCTGTTTTGCCTTTCTTATTGCGTTTTACTATATGCTAATTATAGTTTTTTTAAATAAATTATCTTATTATTCAATAATTAATGGCTTTTTTTATTAAAAGGCTGATTTTATTGACTATTTATGCTATTAAGCTCGGAAACCTTGTCTTTTACCGCTTTTGAAGCTTCTCTTAATGCATCTAGCTCAGTTGTGGTTAAGTCATATTCTACAACTTCAGTGACTCCACCTTTACCAAGTTTTGCAGGGACTCCAAGATAAACATCATTTATTCCATACTCCCCTTCAAGCCATGCACATACTGGAAAAACTTCATTTGAATCAGAGATTATTGACTTTACCATAGTTGCTGCAGAGGATGCTGGAGCAAAATAAGCACTTCCTGTTTTGAGAAGCCCAACTATTTCAGCTCCACCTTCCGAAGTTTTTTTCACAAGTTCATCAATATCTTTTTCAGATAAAATATCAACTAGTGGCTCACCACTAACTGTGCAAAGAGACGGTACTGGGACCATTGTCTCACCATGGCTACCTAGTGTTAGAGCATAAACGTCACTCATCTTAACATTTAGTTTTTCAGATATGAAGTATGCAAACCTAGAAGAGTCAAGAATACCCGCTTGACCTATAACTCTGCCTTTGGAGAGTTTTGAAACTTCAGCAGTTAGAGTTGTCATCTGATCTAAAGGATTTGTAACTACAATTATTATTGGATCTTCGGAATGCTCTAATATTTGTTTAGTAACATCAGTAACAATTCCAGCATTTACTTCTAGTAGGTCCATACGTGACATCCCCGGTTTTCGAGGCAAACCTGCAGTGATAACAACTACATCACTTTCAGCTGTTTCTTTATAATCATTGGTACCAGAAACTTTTGTATCAAATTTTTCAACGAATCTTGACTGATTTATGTCTAAAGCAAGCCCCTGGGGCAAGCCCTCCACTATATCTGTCATTACAACTTCGCTTGCTAAATTGTATTCTGCAACCCGTAAAGCGGTCATCGAGCCATATTTACCTGCGCCAACTACTGTAACTTTTTTCACAACTTCCTTTCAATAATCTTATTGTATGTTTCGGACAAGAGAATCTGCAAATTCAGAGGTTGATAGAATAGTTGCATCTTCTCTTCCTCTTGCAAGATCATAAGTAACATTTCCTTCGAGAATTGACTTTTCCATGCTAGTAATTATTAAGTCTGCAGCTTCATTCCATCCCATATACCTGAACATCATTTCACCTGATAGAATCAATGAGCCAGGATTTGCTTTATTCATTCCAGCATATTTTGGAGCTGTACCATGTGTTGCCTCAAAAACTGCTTTCCCATTTTCATAATTAATATTCCCACCTGGACTTATACCTATTCCCCCTATTTGTGCTGCTAATGCATCGGAAGCATAGTCTCCGTTTAAGTTGGTAGTTGCAATAACGTCAAATTCTTGGGGTTTAATCAATATCTGCTGTAAGAAAGCATCAGCTATAACATCTTGCACCAATATTTTATCACCTGGATTACCATTTGAATCCTCCCACGAAACAGCAACATCTGAAAATTCTCGCTCTATTAACTCATAGCCCCATTTTCTGAAAGCTCCCTCTGTAAATTTCATAATGTTGCCTTTATGAACAATAGCTAGATTTTTCTTTCCATTTTCTGCAGCAAAATTGATAGCAGCTCTTATAAGTCTTTCTGATCCAGTGTTGGAGATTGGCTTTATGCCTATTCCGCTATCTTTTCGAATTTTCCAACCAAATTCATCTTCAAGAAAGCTATTTAATTTTAAAACTTCATCACTGCCCTCTTCTAATTCTTTACCTGAGTAAACATCTTCTGTATTTTCTCTGAAGAGCACAATATCTACGTCTTGAGGACTTTTCGTTGGTGTTTCAATCCCCTTAAAGTACTTTATTGGCCTTAAGCATACATAAAGGTCCAGTTCTTGTCTTATTGCAACATTTATTGATCTTATACCTTCTCCAACTGGAGTTGTTAAAGGACCTTTTATTCCCACTCCATGTTCATCAAAAGTATCTAATGTCTTTTTAGGTAACCATTCTGATACAGTATCGTAAGCTTTTTGCCCAGCTAAAACTTCAACCCAGTTAATTTTTCTTTCACCGTTGTAAGCTTTTTCTACAACTGCATCAAAAACTGATTGTGATGCTGGCCATATATCTATTCCAATACCATCACCTTCTATAAATGGAACCGTTGGATTATCTGTATCAAAAGACTCTCTAGTTTTATTAATTGCAATATTTAATTCGCTTCTATTCAAATTTTCAACCATTAGATTACTTCCTTTACCGCTTTTCCAATCTTTGTTGGATTGCTAACAACTAATACTCCTGCTTCCTCTAAAGCTTCCATTTTGGCTTTTGCCGTACCTTTATTACCAGAAACAATTGC
Source organism: uncultured Candidatus Actinomarina sp. (assembly GCA_902510965.1). Classification (GTDB taxonomy): domain Bacteria; phylum Actinomycetota; class Acidimicrobiia; order Actinomarinales; family Actinomarinaceae; genus Actinomarina. Next base: position 38,545 of record CABXDM010000004.1, on the reverse strand, counting down.
TCCCGCATGACCCATTTTTTTACCTGGAGGGGCTGTTACACCTGCAATGTATGAAACTACTGGCTTAGTTATATTATTTTTAATATACTCAGCCGCTTCCTCTTCAGCAGTTCCTCCTATTTCACCAATCATTACTATGGCATTTGTTTCTTCATCTTCTTGATATTCTTTAAGAATATCTATAAATGACATTCCTGGAACTGGATCTCCACCAATTCCAATACATGTTGATTGGCCGATATTTAATTGAGTTAATTCATGTACAGCTTGATAAGTTAGTGTTCCTGACCTAGATACAACTCCTACGTTTCCAGGAAGTGTAATTTCATGAGGCATAATACCAACGTTTGATTTTCCAGGAGAAATTAAACCAGGACAATTAGGTCCAAGCAATTTAGATTTAGTGTTGTTTTTAATTAGATTGTACATTTCAGCTTCATCTTTGGCAGGAATTCCTTCCGTTATACAAACAATTAACTGACAGTCTGCATAAGCAGCTTCAAGAACAGCATCTTTTGCAAAAGCAGGTGGTACGAAAGTTAGAGCAACATTTGCGCCTGTTTCATCAATTGCTTCTTGTACTGTATTAAATATAGGGATTGACTCTACTTGCTCTCCGCCTTTGCCAGGACGAGTTCCTGCGACTATCTTTGTTCCATAATCTCTATTTCTGAGAGCATGAAATTGACCCTCTCTTCCAGTTATTCCTTGAACAACCACCTTTGAATTTTCATCTATGAGTATTGCCATTATCTATTTCCTTTCACGGATAACTCAGCTGCTTCATTCATAGTTTCAGTAATAATTATTTTCTCATTAGGGTTATCTCTGAGAATCTTTAATCCCTCTGTAGCATTTGTTCCATCAAGTCGAATCACTATTGGCCATTTAAGATCTTTTCCTTTAGTTGCTTCTACAATTCCTTGCGCAACAAGATCACATCTTGTTATTCCCCCAAATATATTTATAAAAACACTGGACACTGAGTCATCTGTTTCTAGAACTTCTAGCGCAGCACTCACAGTTTCTGCTTTTGCCCCACCTCCTATGTCTAGGAAATTAGCAGCACTGCCACCATATTCAGCTACAACATCAAGAGTTGACATAACAAGTCCTGCCCCGTTGCCAATGATGCCTACTGAGCCATCAAGTTTAATAAAATTTAAGCCCTTTTCTTTTGCAGACTTTTCTGAAGGAGGAATTGGTATATCTTTTTCAATTTGATCAAAGTCTTCGTGCCTATATTTTGCATTCATATCCAATGAAACTTTAGAATCTAACGCCATTACCCCGCTACTAGTTATTGCTAATGGATTTACCTCTACTAAGTCACAATCACCAGAAATAAATAGTTTGAATAATCTAGTTATTATTTCCACTAAATCAGATTCATAATCAAGATTTAACTTGGAGTTAGTTATTGCATCAATTAACACGGCTTCATCTAATTCTTTAGAGGGATCTATGTGAATCATTGTTAGATCGTCTGGATTTTCTTCAGCAACAGCCTCAATATCCATTCCACCCTTTGCGCTTAACATCATTAAATATTTTTTTTCTGACCTATCAAGAGTAAATGATAAGTAGTACTCCTCTTTTATATCAGAAGCCTCTTCAATCAAGATTTTTTCAACAGTGTGGCCTTTGATGTCCATTCCAAGAATTTCATTAGTGTGCGTAATGAGTTCATCATTATTAGTGGCTAATTTGATACCACCAGCTTTCCCCCTACCTCCAACTTGGACTTGGGCTTTAACAACAACAGGGTAATTTAAATTGAAACCATGTTCTAAATCTTCAATTTTATTTACAAGAAAAGAATTTGGATGTGCAATATCATAGTTTGCATAAAGTGATTTTCCCTGATATTCAAATAAATCCATAATTTAACTTACAAATTATATATAGTTCATTAATTTATGCATGGTAAGAATTTCAATCAAATTTTAACGGGGCCCACTCTATATCTAGATATTTAACACCCCATTCACCACCAAAATTGATAGTAATTTCATTGCCTGAAATTTCTTCAATTAATCCTTTTCCATATTTTTCATGTGTGACAGTATTTCCTACTTTTCCAATCCCAGGTGAGGTAGCTGAAGTGGCACTAAAATCTTTAACTTTGATTTCTTGAAAAAAGTTTTCTGATTCATCTAAAAATCGACTTTTTAAATTATACGTAGTACCTCCCCATAGCGTTCTTGTTTGAGAGTAGGTTAAATAAAGTTTTTGCTCAGCACGGGTCATTCCCACATAACATAGCCTTCTTTCCTCTTGTACTTCAAATTCACTTTCTGATTTTTGACTAGGAAAAATATTTTCCTCCATACCAGTCATAAAAACATAAGGAAATTCAAGACCTTTTGCGTTATGTAAGGTCATCAACAATACATTATCTTCATCTTCTATACTGTCAGTGTTTGTGAACAAAGCTAGAGATTCTAAATAATCTCTAAGAACTATATAAGGATCATCAACATCTTCTTCGTAAAGGTTTTCAAATTCGAAAGCTGAGTTAATTAGTTCATCAAGATTTTCGATTCTCATTTGGGATTCAAGTGTGCTATCTTTAATTAGCTGATTTTTGTATCCTGTTAGCTCTAAGGTTTTGATAATTGCTTCTGAAGGACCTTTTATTGCGTGGCCTTTTAAATCTATTATTAAGTCTTTAAATTCTTGAAGCTTATTAAGAATTCGTGCTGACAAGAAATCTAAACTTTCAAAATCATCTAGTGCATTCGAAACCGATAAGTCCTTTGAACTAGAGAAATCTCTTAATTTTTGTAAAGTGGATTCCCCTATCCCTCTTTTTGGAACATTAAGAACCCTTTCAAAGGAAACCGTGTCATCAGGATTTACTAAATAATTTAGATACGAAAGTATATCTTTTATTTCTTTTCTATCGTAAAATCTTACATTTCCAACAATTTTATAATTAATGCTATTACGTCTTAACTCTTCTTCAAATATTCTTGATTGATTATTTGTTCTATAAAAAATAGCAATTTCCATTTTTTTGTCCTTTTTTAAAATCTCCTGTATTTCAGAGGTAATCCATTTTGCCTCATCTCTTTCTGAGCTGAATTCTGCTACATTTACATCCATCCCGCTTGAATTGTCAGTCCATAACTTTTTATCCTGTGTTCTTGGATTGTTTGAAATTACTGCATTTGCAATATCTAAAATATTTTGAGAAGATCGGTAGTTTTTATCTAAGGTAATAATTTTTGCATTTTGGAAATCTTTTTCGAATTCTTGTATGTTTCTTATATCTGCACCTCTAAATGCATAAATACTTTGATCTGAATCCCCCACTACACACAAATTTTTATGCCTAGAAGATAGAAGTTCTATTAACTTATACTGCACCAGGTTTGTATCTTGATATTCATCGACCATAATATATTGGAACTTCGATGACCAAAATTTTAATGCTTCTTCATTTGTTTCAAGTAAATCTACTGTTTTAATTAACAAATCATCAAAATCCATTGAATTGGCTAACATTAATTTTTTTTCATAAGAGGTATAAATTTCAGCAACTTTTACATCAAAAAAAGTTTCAGCAAATTCAATTGCTTCCCCTGGACTAGTTCTCATATTTTTTAATCCAGAAATAGCGGCTTGAAATCTTCTAGGTGAATATTGTTTAAGATCCACATTATTTTCTCTCATACAATTCCTTATCAATTTTGAAGAATCTGATTGATCGTAAATTGTAAAATTACTTTTATATCCAATTAACTGGCCATGTGTGCGTAAAATTTTTACACAAGAACTATGAAATGTTGAAATCCATTTAGGTGAAACATCCAAACCTAAGAGCTTACTAATTCTTTCCTTCATTTCGTTTGCTGCTTTGTTGGTGAAAGTAATTGCTAATATATTTGAGTAGTTTATTGAACAGTTCATGACTAAGTGCGCGTACCTATATGTTAATACCCTTGTTTTACCAGATCCCGCTCCAGCAACTATAAGTAATGGTCCATCTGTATATTCAATTGCTTCTTTTTGCTTTTCGTTAACTAGACTCTTCCACTCTTCTGGAATAGGTAGATTATTAACCATGATTTCAGAGACCTAGAATATTATTTACTTCTTTTATCGTTACTTCTGCAGAAGTTTGGGCCTCTTGAAGATTGATTTTGACTATTTCCGAAATATTTTCTTTTTCAAGTTCTGTAAATTTAAGATTAATTGGGTTTAAGTAATCTGCGACACATTCACCAACTGCCATTTTAAATTCTCCATACCGGGAATCTGTGAATGTTTTTTCGACTTCCTTATGAGACAGCCCATTTATAGAAGCATATATGTCTATGAGATTGCTTATCCCTTTTTTTTCACTTAAATTATATTGAATAATATCGTCTGAATCTGTAACCGATGATTTAAATTTTTTCATTATTGTATCCTTATCATCATCAAAATAAATTGTGCCATTGATATCATCTGAACTTTTAGACATTTTACTATCAGGATGTTTCAATGACATTAACCTAGCCCCAGATTTTCCAGAAGATTTTTCAGGTAAAGGGAAAACTACTCCATATTTATTATTAAACCTTTCGGCGATATTTCTAGTTAACTCCAAGTGTTGCGTTTGATCATCTCCTACTGGTACTTCATTAGCTTTATGAATTAATATATCAGATGCCATAAGCACAGGATATGTAAAAATCCCAGCATGACTCCCAAGACTGTCAGCTTTTTCTTTGTATTGTGTCATTCTTTGAAGTTCTCCAACTTGACAAAAACTTGAGAGTATCCATGATAAATATGCATGTTGAGGGACACTACTTTGTGCATAAATAATTGAATTATCTAAATTTATGCCGGCAGCAATTAGCAACTTAAGAGTCTGTTCAATATTGGATTTCAATTCCTTGGGATCTGGGTGTGTTGTAATGGAATGAAGATCTACAACACAAAAAAAGTTTTTATTTTCTTCATTTGATAGATGGACCCAATTTTTTATTGCGCCCAAAAAGTTTCCTAAGTGAACTTTTCCTGTTGGCTGTATGCCAGAAAAAACAGTTTTCATATCTGCTATTCTAATGTCTTAAATCAATTTGGAGTAGCTTATGAAACCTGAATATACAATGTCTCCATACTCAGGATTAAGGAATATTATATTGATTGGCTCACTATTTGGTTTTCACGGTTTACTTAATAGAAGTCTACTTATTGATGGTGTTGAAGAAATTTATATTGTCACATCTCGTATCACAATTGTTACACTGATTCTTTTTTTCTACTGCTTTAGGGAATTTAAATCTGAAATAAATTTTAATTACCTATTAAGAGGTAGTTGGACCGGCTTTCTTGCGATATTTATTCCAGGATGGACTTTTATATATGCTTTAAAAAATATCTCGTCTGGATTACAAAGTATATTTATTTCAACAATTCCTATGTTTACAGTATTTTGGGTATATTTTTTTTACAAGGAAGAAAAAATTACTAAGTTAAAAGTTTCATCTGTTGCAATAGGATTACTAGGGTTAATTGCATTATTTTTATCTGGGGTAACAGGACTGTCTGAGGAAGGTAGTCTTTTAATTGGTGGATTGTTAGCCTTACTTGGGGTTCAGGGTCTAGCAATAAGTAATATTACAAATAAAAAAGATTCACAAATTATTCCAGCAAAAACATACCTCTTAACACAGTGGATTGCTGCAACCCTCATCTCAATAGTATTATTCAATTTCCTTGGTGGAAGAGTGGTACTTTTAACCCAGCCAGAGATTTTGAAGCTTCTTGGTTTAGTTTTTATAGATATTTTCAACTACTCGTTATTTTTTTACACCATCAAAAGACTTTCCGCTACGTTTACAACTCTTGTTGATTATGTTGTTCCAATTGTTGGAATAATAGTTGGGTACATTTTTCTAGACGAAGTTATAAGTAATATATTTTTTGTCACTTTGACAATGATATTTATCTCTCTTTATCTAGCTGTAAAAGATGAACTCACCAATTCACGCCAAGCCAAGTAACTCCCGTGTCATTTTTGCTGTTGCACCCCAGAGAGTCTCATTATGGATTTTAAATATCCAATCATTTGGATAAATTCCTCTAAACCTCCAGTTTTGTTGATTACTTAATTCATCAATAGAAACGAAAAAAATTTCCTGTACTTCTGACTTGTTGAAGGATTCTGGTTTTTTATGCAACCTACATAAAATAGGAAAAACATTGTATTTAAATTCTATTGTGTCGACTGGTTCTAGGACACCAAAGGGTTCAACATCATTTTTTAAAATTAATAGCTCTTCGGATGCTTCCCTCACAGCAGTTTCTACAATATTTAAATCTCTTTGTTCTTTTTTTCCTCCAGGAAAAGCAATATGGCCTTTATGGGTTGGCATATCATTTGATCTTTTAATAAAAAGAACTTCTTTTTCTTTGTACACTAAAATCGAGACAGCTGCATAAGGCTCGTCGTGTATTTTGTAAGGAAGTTTTAAATCTTCATATACGAGGTGTGATTTCAATTCTTATTTTTCAGCTACTATCGATATCTTTATACCTATAGGGTTTAAAACTTCCCATGCGTTAAATTTTGTAGGTGCATCAAAGCCAAACCAGGTTGTATCAATTTCAGTTACGCCTGTAACATAAACCTTATCATCCTCCATAAAAGCTGTTATTGAAAAAGGTACGTTTATCTCAATATTTCTGATACTGAGAACGCCAACTATTGTCTCGTCTATTTTGGAGTCAAAATTATTATTTGGTAATACAATTTCATCAACACTGTAAACCGCATTTGGGAAGATCTTTGACTCTAGCCATTTAGTCTTGATGGCACTATCTCTTATACTGCTACTACTTTTTAATGTCGATAAATCGGCAGTTATGGATAAGTTTCTAACCTGTAAACAAGAATCAGCTAAATCACACTCTCCTAGGGTTAATTCGAAATCTCCAGAAACTTCATTAGTTATCCCCTCTACTATCTCTAAATTTGCATTGAGAAATTGTTTAGGCGCAAGGTAGCTAACTGTACTTAATTCTTTATTCACTGTGTATATGGCTCCATCAAAAGATTCCAGTTGAGTAACCTCAATACTTGTTGTTGTGGATGTATCATCAGTTTCTTGAATCTCTAAAATTGTACTTTCAACAGATAACTCCTCATCTGATACTGTATCTTGAGATGAACAGAATGAGAAGAATAGAATTAAGATTAATAATTTTTTCATATTTTTATTGTAGTACTGATTCTTTAAAGACATAAAATGCTAGATTTGAATATGGCTTTAACCTCAAGAAAAGTAATACAAGTATTAGTAGGCACAACTTTAATCGGTACCGGCGTTGCATTAAATTTTTCGTCAAAATTGGGGCTAGGGCCATGGGGAGTGTTTCACGAAGGTATCTCCCTTAATACAAACCTCACCTTTGGGAATGCAATCATAGCTACAGGCATTTTTGTAACACTTTTATGGATACCACTTAAACAAAAACCTGGAATTGCAACACTTGTTGATATTTTCTGGATAGGGACTGTTGCAGATTTAGTAATTAGTTTAGATCTTAATGCAGAAACTTTAGTCCTTAAGTGGATATTTGTCTTTATAGGAATACTATGTATAGGCTCTGGAACTGCAATATATGTTGGAGCAGACATGGGTTCTGGACCAAGAGACGGCGTAATGGTGGGTCTCGAAAGCAAGGGATTAAAAATTGGAATGGCTAGGAACGTAATAGAAGTCACTGCACTAACTCTGGGTTGGTTACTTGGTGGAACTGTTGGTTTATCTTCAGTTGTAATAGCCATATCAATTGGACCAGTTGTCCAATTAGTCATTCCTTATTTTGACCTTAGGTAAATTGTTATAATTACTTATTAATAGAAAATTAAAAAATATGTATAAGATAGCTTTATGAGTCTTCAAATAACTCCTAAAGACATGCTCCGGACATTTATGTTATTTCCTTTATATATAACCTTTTTTGGAATACTTTTATTAGTAATTATCTTCGCTTCCTTTTTACCTAACGGTAAGATACTGGGTACAAAACTATATAACATTTTTGGTTTATCGGGATTAATAGCTGCAGGGATTGATTTAAAAGTTACCGGTGCCGAAAAAATAGACGCATCTCAGAGCTATGTTGTTATATCTAATCATCCTTCTACTCTTGATATATTTACTCACATCACCGCCTTACCCGTTTCAATTAGATTTCTTACTAAGACTGAGCTTTTTAGAATACCTATATTAAGTCGTGCTCTTAAGGTTCTTGGCCTACCTAGAATAGACAGAAAAAATGCTCAAATGAATCTTCCAAAAATTAATGAGTCAATTCAAAGGGTTATTGACAATAAAAACTCCATAATGATCTTTCCTGAAGGCACAAGAAGTAATCAAAAAGACTTGCTCCCTTTTAAAAAAGGGGCGGCACATGTTGCTAAACAGTTTGATTTACCAATTATTCCTGTTGTAACACACAATTCACACAACTTAATGATCAAGGGATCAGTTTGGTTTAAATCTGGAAAAATTCATGTCCAAATATTAGATCCAATTACAAATATAGAAGATTATGATATTGACGAACTTACTAATTTGATTTATTTAAAAGTAAGTGAGAACTTAGCTTCCTAAGTACTCATCTAAGAAAGTATTAAATTCTGGATGCTGAGTACTTTCTTCAAGCTTTTTATCTAAGTTATTTTCTGAGGAAAATAAATAAAAGTCTTTAAAAACGTTTAAACCATAATTCTCAAGTTGGCTCGAAAGTGAACTATAAGCATCATAAGAATTTCCGCCTTTGCCGAGTACCGCAGAAACAATTGCTGCTTTTTTATTTTGAAAAAGTTCATTGTACTTATATTCATTAAACGCAAGGGAGAGCCAATCTAGTGTATTTTTAAGATGAGACGCATATCCACCATTAAAAACTGGACTAAAAATTATTATTTGATCACATTCAATTAGAGCATCTCTAATCTCAATAATTTTATCTGGTTGGACTATACCGCCCTCTAATATGAAAGGTATTTCGCTGTATAGATTATCAAATAGATATGTTTTAATTTTTTTTTCTTCTAAATATCCTGATGCATACTGAGCTGCCTTTTTATTACCAGAATTTTCTGAAGTACCAGCTGAAAGTAATAGAATTTTTGACATCCCTTAATTATGCAATTAACTTTGAATTATGGGACAGGATAACTTAAAAAATTTCACTTCACTAGATATTCGAGTTGGTGAAATTCTTGATGTTCTAGACTTTCCTGAAGCGAAAAATCCTTCCTATATTATCAAAATAAATTTTGGAAAAGAAATTGGAATTAAGAAAACTAGTGCTCAAGTGACAAATTACAGTAAAAAATCACTCCTTGGTAGAAAATGTATCGCAATAATTAATCTTGGTGACAGACAAATTGGTCCAATAATGAGTCAATGCTTGGTATTGGGTTCAATTTCTAAAGATCGTACAGTTGAACTATTGTCACCAGAAATAAATGCATCTGTTGGTGATAAAATAGCTTAATTATATTGTAAGGGATGTGAATTTTTCTAGTTTGAAATTACCGACTCTTTTATAAATTTTTTCAGCATTATTATCAACGAGAACATAAGTTGGTGTAAATTCTAAACCATACTTCTCAACTATCTCGTTGTAATCCTTCTTTGAAGCATTGACAGAGACAATTGGGATTTCTGGTTTGTTTTTTTTGAATTCATTAACTATGAATTTTGAAGCACTACATCCAAGTCAATAATCGGAATAATACTCAATAATTGTGAATGGACTTGCTGCAAAGTCATGATCATCTATAACTTTACCTCTATTTGAAGTAAATAAATAGAGACCAAAAAATGAACCCAATACTACAAAGCTTAAAAAATATAAAATAGCAATAGGCTTATAAGCAATGAAAATGACTGCCAGACCAACAACCCATCCAAATGGTAAATAAATTAAGCTATATCTGTTTAGTATTTTAATAATTGAATTTTTCATAAAATTAATTTTCTGGTTCAAGTAAATTATACTTTGAACATGGAATTGATAAGTCAGATTAAGAAAAAAGGTCATAGAGTAACACAATCAAGAGAACTTATATGTAAAATTCTTGAAGAATCTGGACACGCACACTTTACTGTTGACGAAATATACCAGAAGGTAATTAAAAAAAATTCAAATATAGACCTTGCTACTGTTTACAGAACTTTAGAACTATTGGGAGAAATAGGATTAATAGCACACCTTCATCAAGCGCACGGTTCAGGAATTTATTTTTTAAAAAATAATGAGAACACTATGCACATAATATGTATAAATTGTAATAAAATTTTAGATGTTAGCTCTAAGACCTACAATAAAATTAATAGCCTGTTGATCCAAGAGACACAGTTTACAAAAATCCATAATAATTTTATTTATTCTGGAGCCTGCGGAAACTGTAAATAATTATTCTATTTGCAAACTGTTTGCATTAATATGAACTTATGCAAACAACACATTCTCATCATTTATCTCTTCATGGTAAATCACAACTCCATAGCATAAGTCCTCAACTTAAAATTCTTTCTGTATTGTTGATTGTCATTTCAATTGCTTTTTCAAAAATTATTAATCCCATTCAAATTCTGTCCCATACACTCATAGTTTTTCTTATTATTAGATATTCAAAAATTCCGATCAAGACTTATCTCAAAAGACTAACTTTAGATATTCCCTTCATCTTATTTGCACTATTTTTGCCCTTTTTAAGCAGTGGTAATAATGATGTAGTTACAACTATCTTTACCTTCGATATCTATAAAACTGGCCTACTAGAGATGTTTGCAATACTCTTTAAAGCTACAGCTGGTCTTTCAATGGGAATTATTCTTACTGCCACAACTACTAACATTGAAATAATTTATGGACTTCAGAAGCTTAGATTGCCCTCAATAATAATCGCAATAATGTCCTTTTCTATCAGATACATTGATGTTTTTATAGATGAATTTAAAAGAGTAAAAATTTCAATGCAATCTCGAGGCTATATAGAAAAGGGCATTAAGACTTTACTTCCCATAGCCTATGCCTCAGGAGCTATGCTAATTAGAGGCTACGAACGTGGTGAAAGAGTTTATCTTTCAATGATTTCAAGAGGTTTTACCGGTGTGATTGAATTACAAGATAGAGAATATACCAAATCAAATTATCTAATGTTTCTCACAACAATATCAGTCTTCGTTTTAGTCTTGGATATTAGCTTATGAGTAAGTATTTAGAAATCTCTAATTTAACCTACGAATATCCAGACGGCTATAAAGCTCTTAATGAAATTAGCTTTGACCTTGAAGAGGGTGATTCTCTCGGAATACTTGGACCAAATGGTGCAGGAAAAACTACCCTAATACTTCATTTAAACGGCATCCTTGGTGAAATGGATGGTTCTATTAAATTAAATAATTTAGAGTTTGTTGAAGATAATTTAGCTGAAATTAGAAAAACAGTAGGCGTTGTTTTTCAAGATCCTGACGATCAGTTGTTCATGCCTACTGTCTTAGAAGATGTTATGTTTGGTCCAAAGAATTTTGGGTTTTCAGAAGAGGCCAGTAGAGAGAATGCTGAAGAAGCATTAAAAATGGTTGGAATGAATGATTATCAGGAAAAAGCTCCACATCATCTGAGCTTTGGACAAAAAAGAAAAGTCGCTATTGCTAGTGTCCTTGCATCTAAGCCCCAGCTTTTGGTGCTTGATGAGCCCAGCTCAAATCTTGACCCCTCTTCACGAAGAGAATTAATTGATATATTACTGTCATTAGAAATCTCTATAGTTCTTGTTACTCACGATTTGCCGATGGCCTTAGAAATTTGTCCAAAAAGTATTGTTGTTAATAGTGGATTAATAACAGAAAATGGAAAAACAAAAGATTTGCTTACTAACAATAAGGTAATGAAGGAAAATCGATTAGAGCTCCCCTACGGGTTTGCATTACATCACTTAGATGAAGAGTAAGACTCTGTATTAATAAATTTTGTTATCTTTTCCCTTGCCTCTTCTGCTTCCTTAATAGGAAAGAATTGCCAAGCATGCCACAAATCATCCCAAACTTGTAACTCATGTTTACTGTTGATCAATTCTAATTTTTTGGAGAATTCAACTGCATCATTATAAAGCAACTCATTAGAGCAGACTTGAATTAGAACATCTGGAAATGATTTTATATCTGCAAAAACAGGCGAGAGAATTGGATTTGACGGATCATGATCTCCTGAATAATACTCCCCCATCATGTGCATCCCATCTAATAAAATTAAAATATCTTTGTTTTTGAGAAAATTTCTATCTTTATTTTTATCAGATAAATCTAGCCATGGCGACATAAGTACTAGTTTTTTAGGTCTAAGTGAGAATTTGTCATCGACGCATAATCCAGTTGCTAATCCACCACCAGCAGATTCACCTATCCATATTGAATTCTTACCTTCTTCAATATTATCTAGAAATGTAACTATTTCTTTTGCATCATCGTGCGCATTTGGAAATACCGCTTCAGGAGAGAGTCTATATTCAAATATATAAGTAACCATATTTATTGATGCTGTTATTTGAGATAACAGATTCTTATGAGAGATTACACTTCCAGAATAATAACCTCCTCCATGAAAATATATTGCATATGCATCTGTTTTAGGATTCTTTGGACTTAGCTTGTGAGTATTGAATTTAGCATTTTCCATCTTTGTTATCTCGATATCTGGATGAAATTCATTTAATTTAATCCCAGAATAATTTATACCGTCACGAGAAACTTTTGCGAATTCAACTCTTTCTTGGTAAGTTACCTGATTAACTGGTTTGCTCATGCGGATCTTATCTCTATATTTTCTGAGAGGCAAAATTATGTAAAATAGGCGTGTTCTCATAGAAATTGGGAACTTAGGTATGTAATCCAAAGTGAAAACTTCAAGAATCTTAATAATAAGTTTTAACATACTTTAATTATACATTTTATGGAAGATTCAAGAAATCCCTATAATAGTTTAAATGGAAATAGTTAAAGGTAGCATTGCAATCATGGGTTCAGGAGAAACTAGTCCTGCGCTTGTTTCTGTTCACAGAAAGTTTGTTGAAATGTTAGACAACCAGGTAAATGCATTTTTAATAGATACTCCTTTTGGATTTCAAGAAAATGCAAATGTACTCGTTGATAAATTACAACTCTTTTTTAAAAAAAGTGTCCAGATAGAAATTAAATTAGCTAGTTTAAGAAATACTAATAATATTGACTCGGTTGAATATTTTGAAATGCTTGAACAGCTCAAAAGTTCAAATTTCATATTTTCTGGTCCTGGTAGTCCTAGCTATGCTTCTAAAACATGGTTACATTCAGACATCCCAAATGTAATTACGAATCATCTAAAGGATGGTAAGAACGCGGTATTTTCAAGCGCAGCTGCTTCTACTTTGGGAGAGAAAACAATCCCAGTTTATGAAATATACAAAGTTGGAATGACTCCTTTCTGGGAAGAAGGGTTAAATACACTTGAGCTTTATGGGTTAAGTTGTACAGTTGTTCCTCATTTTAATAATAAAGAGGGTGGTAATCACGATACAAGCTGTAGCTATATAGGTAAAAATAGATTAAATATGCTAATTGATGGGGAGTATACAAATATTTTAGGAATTGATGAACATACTGCACTTGTGATCAATGGTGAAAAGGAAATATTCAGTGTCGATGGAATTGGATCAGTTACAGTTAAGACAAGTAATGGTCAGAAAGTTTTTGAAGCAGGAAACGAATATTCACTTTCAGAATTACAAAGCATTCTTCAAGCAACAAATAAGAAAGAGCAGCAACCTAAAAAAACCTCTTCAGATAATATTGATGTAAATTCTCTCAAAAAAGAGATAGCAAAACTTAACTTAGAGATAAAAAATAATAATGACTTTACAACTTTATTTGATAAAACAATATTAGAAATTATTAATTTGCGAAATAAATTTAGGATTGAAAAGAAATATAGTGAATCTGATGAAATTCGGGATCTACTCGATAACCTTGATATAACAATTGAAGACAATAAAACAGGTTCAAGCTGGAAATTTAAAGGTCAATAGTTCCGTATCTACCTATTATTTTAAACTTTTTTGTTACCAAATCTAATTTATCTTTCAATTGAGTATCAATATCAGCAACAGAGTTTTGGTAATCAATATAAAATTTATACTCCCACGGACTTCCAATGATCGGCCTAGATTCTAATTTTGTTAAATTAACGTTAGTCTCCTCAAATATTTTCAGAGCAGAGAGTAATGAGCCAGGCTTGTCATCTGCTATCAATATTGCGGATCTTTTATTTTTAGATACCTCAAGATTAGGATCTTGATCCCCGACAAGAAAGAAACGAGTATAGTTTTCTACATGATTTGAAATGCTTTTTTTTAGAACTTTAAAACGATGATCATCTTCAAAATGCTCCCCTGCAATTCCAGCGATAGTTTCAGATTCTTCATCTAATAAACTTAAGACACTTCCAGCTGTATCAAAAACTGGTTGAAGTTGTACATTCATGTCTTGTAAAAAGTTGCTACATTGCTGAAGAGCTTGTGGATGAGAAATAACTCTTTCAATATTTTCAATTTTTGAATTTTTTAATCCGATAAGTGCGTGTGTAATTTTTTTCTTGAACTCTCCGTACACATTTAATTCACTCTGAATTAAATTTTCGTAAGAATCTACAACAGTCCCTACCAGTGAATTTTCAACAGGGAGTAAACCATAATTATCTTCACCCGCCTGGGCAACAACCTCTCTGAAAGTCTGACATTCAACGTATTGCTTATTAGGAAAATAGCTTTTTAAAACAGACTCTGAATAAGAACCTTTTGAGCCTTGATAATATATTTTATTAATATTTTTCATATAAATAATCGATTGCCTCGATATAGCCATCGATACCTTTTCCAGTGATAGTCAAATCACAAAAATCTGATATTAAGTTTACTTGTCTAAAATCTTCCCTGTTTTTTATATTACTAATGTGTACTTCAATTGAGGGTATCTTAAGTATCGCTAGCGCATCTCTAATTGCAATACTGGTATGTGTATATGCTCCTGGGTTAATTATTAGGCCGTCTATATCCTCTTCTATTGCTTTATGAAGCTTTGATACAATTTCCCCTTCAACGTTTGATTGATAGGTTTCTAGATGAAATTTATCAATCGAATAATCTTGTATGATGTCCTTTAGTTCTTGATAAGAAGTTTTTCCATACTTATCTAGCTCTCTAATTCCTAACATATTAATATTTGGACCATTAACCACAAGTATTTTATGCATAGGTTACCTCGTTAAGTAAATCATTTAAGTTGAAATCAACTAAAACTGGATTTCCAATATTTTCAAGAAGAACGTACTTCACAATATCCTTAGAAAATTTTTTATCATTAAACAATAATTCTTTAAGCTGTTCTGGATTACTACTAAACTTATAATCTACATTAAGGTCTAACTTTTTTAGAAAATTTTCAAAATGGTCAGAAATATTTTTATCTAAATTACACATTTTTTCCGATATTTTTAGGGCTTTTAAAATTCCTATACCTACTGCTTCGCCGTGGGGAATACTATGTTTGGAATCTACCTCAATTAGATGTCCAATAGTATGACCAAAGTTTAAATACATTCTCTCAGAACTTTCTTTAAAGTCATTTTTTATTATTTCGTTTTTAATGTCTACTGCTGCTTTTATAAGTTCGATATTAACTTTCGAGATATCGGTCTCATAAACCTGTTGAACTAATTCAGGACTCTTTAAGAATCCTGCTTTGATTAATTCAATCAACCCATTTTTAATTTGTTTTTCTGGTAGTTCTCCTAAAAACTCTGGGCAGATTAATACCTGATCAGGCATCATAAAAGTTCCAATTTGATTTTTTCCGTGTGTAGTATTAATTCCATTTTTTCCACCGTGTGCAGCATCAACCATTGATAAAAGTGTTGTAGGGATTATTACAAGTCCAGTACCTCTTTTATATGTACTTGAAGCAAATCCAACAGCATCGGATAATGCTCCTCCCCCGATGCATAAGACAGTTGAACTTCTTTGTATGGACTTCTCAAACATATCTTCCCAAATTTTTGATACAGTATCTAGATTTTTTTTATCTTCTTTAATTTCAATCTCTTTAAATTCTTTGGAAAATTTTTTAAGTTGCGGAAATTTAACTAAAACTTGTTTATCAATGTAGGTCCTAGAGATTTTGTCCTCGGTTAATTTATCACAATAAATCAGTAATTCATTTAAGTTTTTAAAGTATTGGACATTTGATTCTTGCAATTTATACCCAACCTAGTCGCTTGATGATGATTTCTGAAGCTTCTTGAAGACTATGTTTAGACATGTCGATTGTATTTTTACAGTGCTTATATGTATGAAGTCTATCAAGATAAATTTTCATTACATTATCTTTTCCGGTAGTTACTAACGGTCTTTTACTGTCTTTAATATTTTTCCATAGATTTTCAAATTCATTTTTTAAGTAAAAAGCACGTTCGGATTTTAATACCGCAGATTTAATAGGGCTAGATATCATCGATCCTCCACCAAGAGAAACCACTGTGTTGGGATTTTGATAAATTTTCTGAAAAGCTTTAACTTCACAGTCTCTAAAATATTCCTCTCCGTGTTTTTCAAACAATTGCTCAATACTTTCTAAATCATCTTTACTTTCGCTTAATACAAAGTCATCTAAGTCAATAGTATGAATTTCTGTATTCAGTTTTAAGATATTTAAAATAGAAGATTTTCCAGAACCCATAAACCCAACTAAAAAAGCTGTATTACTCGACATCGTATTTCATACTCCATAATTCATTTTTTATCTCGAATTCGTCAATTTCAAGTTTCGGAATGTTGTTGAAACTTTGAGTTATTTCTTTTTTATGATCTCCTCCTGTTTTGATTAATAGGTTATTTAATATTTCAAATGCCATGATTGCTTCAAATATTGGTATAGCTCTTGGCACAGCACATGTATCAGAACGTTCATAGACTGTTTCAGTTTCAATTTTTTCGGCTAAATCTATGCTGCTTATCGGGGTTAAAGTAGTGCTAATTGGTTTTAAATATGCCGTGATGTGTAATTCTTCACCATTTGTCATACCTCCCTCAAAACCTCCGAGGTTATTCGAAATCTTGGTTATTTTTTTTCCATCTAGAGAGTATTGATCTTGAACTTCTGTACCAAATTTTTTAGCAATATCAACTCCTTTTCCAATCTCGACAGCCTTTACACTTTGAACAGACATAAACTGTTTTGCGAGAATTGCATCAAGTTTTTTATCCCAGTGTACGAAGCTACCAATTGTAGCTGGAACTCCTGTTGCTACACATGTTATGGAGCCCCCAAGGGTATCCTTATTTTTTCTTGCTGAAAGAATCTCTTCTTCCATCAATTTACTAGTTGCAGTCTCAGGACATCCAACATCAGACTCTGTAACTTTATCCCTCTCGATTTTATCTTTAATGTTATTTTGATAGGTGATGTCTCCTATTGCTGATACGTAACCTGTAACTTCAATCCCTAGTTCTTCCAGAACCTCTGCTGCAATCGCTCCTATTGCAGTTCTCATAGCAGTTTCTCTGGCACTTGCTCTTTCTAAGACTAATCTGATATCTTCATGGTTATACTTTGCTGTTCCAACTAAATCTGCATGTCCCGGCCTTGGTACTACATAGGGGTCTATATCCTTATCTTTCCAGTTTTTCCAATCTTTATTTAATATTCGTATAGCAATTGGCGCTCCAGTAGAAACTCCATTAACTACTCCTGAACTAATTAAAACTTCATCCTGTTCAATGTTCATTCTGCCCCCGGAACCAACACCTTTTTGTCTCCTCTGTAAAAAGCTATCTATATATTTTTTCGAAATATTGAAACCAGCGGGTATCCCTTCTAGAATTCCAGTTAACTCGGGTCCGTGGCTTTCGCCTGCGGTTAGATATCTAATCACTTTTCACCTTCCAATTTATTTAACACTTCACCATAAATACTACTTGTACTAACTGCTGCAGATGTCCATATATTAAAAGACTCTATAGCCTGACAGATTAACATTCCCAATCCATCATATTTTAAGATTGAATCATCAAAATTATTTAAAAAAGTATTTTCTGGACCATAACCGAGATTGATTACAGTTTGTAAATTAACTAATTCATGCCACTTTATTGGTAGTTCAGCATTTTCATATGGCGGCATGCCTACAGGGGTTGTGTTAATGACCATTCCTATTTTAGAACTGAAATTAGGAACATCATTATATGAAATAGTATTATCTCTAAGTGATCGACTTACGATGTGATATTTAATATTTAATAGTTTTAAAGAATATGCTATTGCCTTTGAACTTCCACCAGAACCAAGAATTAACACTTCCTTATTATTAAAGTTGTGATCAATCATATCTAGAAAGTCCCTAAAGCCAGAAAAGTCAGTATTGAATAAATACATTCTTGAATTTTTAATTAAAACCGTATTGCAAGCTCCAATTTCTAAAACACTTTTACTAAGGATTGCAGTATTGTCTAAATTCAGTATTTTTTCTTTGTGTGGAATTGTAATGTTGTATCCATCAAAGCCTTGATTTATTTTTAAAATAGTTTCTTGATTAATATTTTCTTCTCTGATTGAACTGTAAGAACCTTTAATACCAGTGTGAACAAATAACAATTCATGTATCTGTGGTGAAAATGTATTCGTCAGAGGCCAACCAAGTACTCCAAATTTATTCAATTATCTCACCACCTATTTTGTTTATATCATCAAAGAACGAAGGATACGAATCGTTAATACATTGAATATTATCAGGAAGGATTTTCTTACTAAGGGTTAAGTTAGCTACTAAAGCTGTCATCGAAATCCTATGATCATCTTTTGTTTTGATGACTCCCGCATCTAAATTTTGCTTCCCTGTTATTTTAAATCCATCAGGATACATTTTAATTTTTCCATTTAGGGTTTGTATAAACTCTTTCATAGATTCAAGACGATCCGATTCTTTTATTCTTAACTCCTCGGCACCTCTCAAAGTTGTCTCTCCTTCTGCTTGAGATGCTAAAAAGGTCAATAAAGGAATCTCATCAATTAGGTCGGGAATCTCATCAGGCTCTATCTGTGTAGCTATTAATTCTGACTTAATAACTTCTATATCGCCTATTAGTTCATTTCCAACTTCAGTGATATTGCTAATTGTGATGTTCGCATTCATTCTTTTTAGAATCTTGAGAAAACCAATACGCCTTTCATTGATAAGAACTTTATTGAGAACTATTTTATCTGACGACAAAATACCTATTGCAATAAGAAAGGCTGCAGATGATATATCTGAGGGTATCCTAAAACTGCTAGGTTTCAAAATCTGGTTGGGAGGAACAGTGATAGATGAACCCATCCTGACTAACCCCACTCCCATATGTGAAAGCATCCTCTCTGTATGGTCTCTTGTGGGAACGTCCTCTGTTATTACAGTTGGTTCTGGGTGATATAAAGAAGCTATAATTAAGGCACTTTTTACCTGTGCGCTAGGAACAATTGTATTTATAGTGTTGAATGCAGATTCTGTTTGTTCAAACTTTATTGGTAAATACCCTTCATTAGATTTAATACCTGAACCATGCTCAGTTAAAAGATTAATGACCCTTCCCATTGGTCTTTTACTTAATTGACTACTTCCGATCAACTCTGAGGAAAAGTTTTGCCTAGCAAGCAAACCTGTTAGAAGACGGGCAGTGGTTCCTGAACTTTTTGCATCTAGGGCCTGTTTTGACTTAGATAGACCGTTAAGCCCTACGCCATGAATAACGAGAGTATTGTGTTCTTTAACCTCTATGTTTACGCCTAAAGAGTTGAAGATTTCAATAGTTGCGGTTGTATCTCCAGATATTAGAACATTAGAAAACTCAGATACTCCCTCAGCTATGGATCCAAATATTATAGATCTGTGAGAAATTGACTTATCACCTATAAGGGAAATTTCACCTGAAAGCTTTTTTTCAGGATTCAACTTAGTGGTCTTTCCCCAAATTTGTCAGATAATGCCCTTCTCCAATGGACAGAATTATTTAAATAACTAATGAGTTCATCTCTTTCTTGTAGGTCAACTAATTCCATTAATTCACTTAAGAAATATTTAAGGAATTTATTAATATTTTCAGAATTAGTGTCATACATGTCTTTTATCATCTCAGGATTAGTTCTAGTAAGTCTTGTAGCTCCGTCAAAACCACCAGCTGCCATACCCATAATTTCATTTATCTCATAGTTATCTCTAGCAGTGCCAACTAGAGCTGTACTTATTAAGTGTGGAAGATGGCTAGTAATCGAAATTATCTCATCATGATGAGTTCTATCAATCCAGACTTCCTTAGAGTTTAATAATTGAATCATCTCAAGAACAATCTCTCTTGACGTAGGATCCATTGACTTGGTTTCGCACAATAAAAATGTAGCTCCATTGTAAATTTCTGGGTCAGGTTCCCATGAGCTATTGTCCGAAATACCACACATTGGATGGCCACCAATTGATGGAACCTCGTAACTATCCATTAAATTGCAAATCTTCTCCTTTGTCCCACCTATATCAATTATTGCTTTGGTATTAGCAATTAATTTGTCTGAACTAAGAGTTGATACAATACTATTTATAGGCATAGCAAGAATAGCCAAATCAACTGCCTGTGATGAATTAGCTACATCAATTCCCAGGTTAGATGCTCTCTCGAGTGATTTAGTGTTGACATCCTCACCGTAGACTTTTATCCCTTTACTAAGTAATTTAAGCCCAAGATTTGTTCCCATAAGGCCAAGCCCATAAACTCTTACTGATTTCATTTCTAGTTAAGTGTTCTTCCTACTACTTTTGCAATAGAGCTAACTTTTTTGCTTAACTCATTTAACTGCGTGGGAACTAATGCTTGAGGGCCATCACAAAGAGCTTCATCTGGTCTTGGATGAATCTCAATCAAAAGTCCGTCAGCCCCTGCTGCAATAGCTGCTAGAGCAACAGGCTCAACAAGCTTACTGTCTCCAGTTGCATGACTTGGATCGGCAATAACTGGTAGGTGTGAGTTCATTTTAAGAAAGGGTATAGCATTTACATCAAATGTATTTCTTGTTGCTGTCTCATAGGTTCTTATACCTCTTTCACACAACATCACATTTTCATTTCCTCGAGCTAAAATATATTCAGAAGCAAGTAAGAGTTCTTCTAAAGTTGCACTCATTCCCCTTTTAAGTAGAACAGGTAGCTTAGATTCACCTACTGCCTCTAACAACTTAAAGTTTTGCATGTTTCTAGCTCCAACTTGAAGAACATCAACATATTTTTCCATCATTGATAAATGCTGAGTATCCATTATTTCACTGAATAAAGGAAGGTTATTTATATCTGAAGCCTCTTTGAGCATTTTCAAACCATCTTCACCTAATCCTTGAAAGCTATATGGGGATGTTCTTGGCTTAAAAGCACCTCCTCTTAATCCATTACCTCCTGCAGCTACAACAGCCTCAGCTGTTTCAAGAGTTTGTTCCTTTGTTTCTGCACTGTCTGGTCCTGCAATAAGAGCCAGCTCACTTCCTCCGATAATTAAGTCCTTGATCTTAATTTGAGTATTTTCTTCTTTATAACTGCGGCTTGCTAGCTTGTATGGCCTACCTATAGGAATTACCTCATGAACATTATCTAAAAGTCTCATAATGGCTCTATTATCTTCAATAACTTTCCCACTCACGGCGACGACAGTTCTTTCAACGCCAAATATAGTCAGAGGTTCGTGACCTTGTTCTATAGCTTTACTTTTAACCTTCTCGACATCTTCCTCAGAGGCCGCTTGTTTCATTACAATTATCATTTCTTCTCCTAAATAAAAAAATCGGGCTTTTGCCCGATTTATTACAACACAACTTTAGGGCAACTTATATGTGCTCACTAAAGTAAAAAAAAGTATTGTTTAGTTTCATTGTGATTATCTTACCATCTTTATTCACTTTGCCAATTACTTTTATCGGTCTGGACGAAGTTTTTTAGCTTCTCCTAAATAAACGTGTTTAACATTCACATTATCTTCGTAGTGAACCAATATTCGTATGCAACCCTTTAAGTCATGTTCTATATTTGGAGCTAAAGTATCTATTGCGGGAATAGTAGTATGCCCAAGTTCTCTCAGTGCTTTAGCTGGGAATGCTTCTGTTAAATCATGTGTAAGTGTAAATAAAACTGAAATAATTTTATCAATTTCTAAATTATTTACTTCAAGGATTTCAGTAAAAAGATTTTTACTCGATTGAATAATGTTCTCTGAAGTATTTTGTACCTCAGCAATTGCTCCTCGAATTCCTATCATATTTTTAGCTTACTATAAAAAAGAGCGGACCTAAATCCGCTCCATTTTTAAATTTTTGATGTAATTACATCATTCCTTCCATGCCACCCATGCCTCCTGGAGGCATTGGTGCCTCTGGTTCTGGCTCTTCGGCAATTAATGCTTCAGTTGTTAGAACTAAAGAAGCAATAGAAGAAGCGTTTTGGACAGTTGATCTAGTTACTTTTGCTGGATCTATAACACCTGCTTTTACTAAATCAGTCATTTCGCCATTGGCTGCATTAAGCCCTTCATTGCCTTTTGCAGTCTTAACTTTTTCAACCATAACTCCGCCTTCATATCCAGCATTTACAGCTATCTGACGCAAAGGGGCTTCCAGTGCTTTTTTAACAATATTTCTTCCAATTACTTCAGCCTCTGAACCTCCAGAAATTTTGTCAATAGAACCTTGAGCTCTAATTAAAGTAACTCCTCCACCTGCAACAATTCCTTCTTCAACAGCTGCTCTTGTAGCTGCTAAAGCATCTTCAATTCTCATTTTCTTTTCTTTTAACTCAACTTCAGTTGCTGCCCCAACTTTTACTTGTGCAACACCGCCTGAAAGTTTTGCAAGACGTTCTTGAAGTTTTTCTTTATCCCAATCAGAATCTGAATCGTCTATCTCTGATTGAATTTGCTTCACTCTTGCTTCAACTTCAGCTTTTTTGCCGCTTCCGTCAACAA
Organism: uncultured Candidatus Actinomarina sp.; assembly: GCA_902510965.1. GTDB lineage: Bacteria > Actinomycetota > Acidimicrobiia > Actinomarinales > Actinomarinaceae > Actinomarina. Next base: position 15,465 of record CABXDM010000004.1, on the reverse strand, counting down.
TGGTTGTCGTATCTTTCTTGACAACAACTCGTGCAGCTTCACCAAGCATCTCAACTGTTGTATTTTCAGTTTTAAGTCCAAGTTCTTCTGAGACAACTTCGCCACCAGTAAGAATTGCTATGTCTTGTAGCATTGCTTTTCTTCTTTCTCCAAAACCAGGGGCTTTTACAGCTACTGACGTAAAGGTTCCACGAATTTTATTAACAACCAAGGTTGCTAGTGCTTCACCTTCTATGTCTTCGGCTAGGATCAATAGTGGTTTTCCTGAATTCATTACTTTTTCTAAAATTGGCAGTAAGTCATTTACTGCAGTAATTTTTGAATTAACAATAAGAATGTATGGATTTTCAAGAATAGCTTCTTGTCTATCTGCATCAGTTACGAAATATGGTGATATGAATCCCTTGTCGAATTGCATCCCATCTGTAAAGTCAAGCTCCATTCCGAAAGTTTGCCCTTCCTCTACTGTGATTACACCATCTTTCCCAACTTTTTCCATGGCTTCAGCAATTGTTTCACCAATTTCAGTATCTGCAGCAGAGATAGAAGCAACTTGTGCAATCTCATCTTTGCCACCAATTGTTTTAGCGAATCCTGCAATGAAATCAGTTACAGCTTCTGATGCTTGTAACATTCCTCTTTTTACTTCAATTGGATTGACACCGGAAGATACTGTCTTCATTCCTTCATTTACCATTGATTGAGCTAAAACTGTAGCAGTTGTAGTACCATCACCAGCAACATCATTTGTTTTTGAAGCCACTTCTTTAGCAAGTTGAGCACCCATATTTTCATACGGATCTTCAAGATCTACTTCTTTTGCTATAGTTACACCGTCATTGGTTATCGTTGGTGCACCCCATTTTTTTTCTAGAACGACATTTCTACCTTTTGGCCCTAGTGTGACCTTTACTACGTCAGCTAATTTGTTGACGCCAGCTTCAAGACCTTTTCTAGCTGCCTCATTAAAAACTAATGTTTTTTTTGCCATTTTTTATATCTCCTATTACTTAGTAATTTTTGCAAGAATATCTCTACTTGATAAGATCAAGTATTCTTGTCCGTCGACTTTGATTTCTGTTCCACCATATTTTGAATAGACAACTTTGTCTCCTGTTTCAACATCTGGCTTTACTTTTTCTCCAGCATCGTTAGGCTCTCCTGGCCCTACAGCTACGACTTCACCTTCTTGTGGTTTTTCTTTAGCTGTGTCAGGAATGTAAATTCCTGATGCTGTTTTCATTTCATCTTCAGACATAGCTTTAACTACAACTCTGTCTCCTAAAGGTTGAAGATTCATTTACATTACCTCCTAAATATTTTTTTTGTACATAAGAAAATTTAATACGGTTGCGTTTATAAATGTATTTTAATTATCAATTAATTATGGAAGAAAGCCTTACATCATTGATGTTAAGGTCTTTCGTAGTTAAATTCATTTGTGCTGCACTACATATCATTGCTGCATTATCAGTAGATAGTGCTGGTGATGGAATATATATATTTTTACTCTCTTCTTCAGCAAAAGTACTTAATTTTTCTCTTAACCTTTTGTTTGCCATTACTCCACCACCACCAGATATTGTTGGTACTTTTGTTTCTCTTACAGCTTTTTTAAATACTCCCATTAAAGAGTCAACTATAGCTTCTTGATATGAAGCAGCAAAATCTTTCCTTGAAACCTCATCCTCTTTTTTCAAGTCCTGAAGGTAATAAACAGCTGCTGTTTTAAGACCAGAAAAAGAATAATCAAACTCCCCTGAAGGTTTTGGTCTTGGAAGGGGTACCTTTGATTCATCTCCACCCTCACTTATCTTTTGTATTGCAGGTCCTCCTGGAAAGCCAAATCCACAATATCTTGAAAGTTTGTCAAAAGCCTCTCCCGCAGCGTCATCTATAGTGGTTCCTAAAAGTTCATACTTTCCCCACTCTTCAACTAAAACAATTTGTGTATGCCCACCGGAAACTAGTAAAGAAAGAAATGGCGGTTCTAGTTGTGGGTATTCTATCAACGGAGCACTTAAATGCCCCACCATGTGATCTACCGGTAAAAATAGCTTATCTAAAGACCACGCAACTGATTTTGCAAAATTGTAGCCAACAACAAGACTACCTACTAGTCCTGGGCCATCTGTAGAAGCAACAATATCAATATCTGAAAGTTCTAACTGTGCTTCGTTGAGTGATGTGTGAAATAAGTTGCGTATCATTTCTGAATGAGCTCGAGATGCAACTTCTGGAACAACTCCCCCAAATTTTTCATGTATGTCTACCTGTGAAGATATTTTATTGACTAGTAGTTTGCTATCTTTCATAATCGCAATAGCCGTTTCATCACAACTTGTTTCAAAACCTAAGATAACTTTATCTTTATACATAGACCTTTTCCTTTAAATAAATATCAGCATCCTCGTTTTTATAATAATTTTTTCTTTTGGATATTTTGTTAAAACCCAATTTTGTATATAAGTTTTTTGCTGTGTCATTTGATTCACGTACTTCTAATATTATTTTTAGATAAGAAGACTTTTTAAAAAAGTCTAAAAGCTCATTCATAAGTTCTCCAGCAATTCCATTCATTCTGTATTCTTCAATTACCCCAATACCTAGTATCTCTATAAAGTCATTAATAAACTGAACTCCTAAATAAGCAACCAACTTGTCATTTTTTTTATATACCCAATACTGAAATTCTTTATTATTAATTTTTTGCTTTATGGTCTCACTTGGCCAGGCTGTAGTGAATATCTCATTTTCTATTTCTTCAAGCTCTTTTGACATTTTTAAATCACATAAAGATACATTCTCAATCATTAAACTCAACCTTTTTTTCAAGTGATGTCTGTGAAAGTGAAATATCTGGCTCACGCATATAGTTAATAGGGATTTCATTGAAGTTCGGATACTTATTATTTTGAAATATTCTTTCGCCTACTGCGTGGATTGTCTCTGCGGTTACAATCTTTGGATCAGCTAATTTTGTATTGCTATCATTTGGTAAATCATTTTCAGAAATTAAGTCCCAGTTACCAACTAAAAGTTTTTTTTCAACATCCTCAGCAAATTTTAGTTTTAGAGTTTCAGTGTCTAAAATTTCGGGCTCAGTTTCTCTGACTACCCCACCAGGAACCGGTTTATAGGTGCAGAATGCAAATTCATTCCTTTTAATGTCTACTATGGCGCAAATCTTTCTATGGCTTGTATGAGCCGAAAATGCTAGTGAATCAAGGCCATTTACTGGGACTAATGGAATTCCAAGTGTTCCTCCAATGCCTTGAGCCACTGAATAACCTATTCTGAGTCCAGTGTAATAACCAGGTCCTGTATCTAAATATATTGCTTCAAGATCTCTCTTGTCTACATTTGTTTTTACTAATAACTCATCTACTTCATTTAGCAACAAATTGGTAGATCCTTGATCAGATTGAAATATTAAGCTCCCAACTAACTTCTCTTCGTGAAGACAAGCAGAAATAAAAGAACCTGAGGTAGAGATTGATAATTTATACATATTTAATATCTTACTTTCCTTGTTATCTCATCAACAATCTCTATATCTAAAAATCTCCACTCTGTAGATTTTGATTCCGGAATCATATCAGACCACTCAATAAAAAATAATGTATCCTCCTCATTTAGAGGCAAGTCTAAATCATAAAATTCATGTATGGAAGATAATCTATAAAGGTCCACATGATAAATAGTCAACTCTTCTTTTTTATAAGTTCTAACAATATTGAATGTTGGTGACGTAACTTTTTCCTCAACTCCCAATGCACGAATAAAGCTCTTTACCAGAGTAGTTTTGCCACTACCCAGATTTCCTTTTAGTCCAAGTACTGAGGGGACTGCTAAGTCTAAAATAAACTGTTCAGCAAATTTTTTTAAATCATCTTGTTTTAACTCTTTAGTTCTCAATTTCAACTCGATTTAATCGATTGTCTTTAATATTGGTAAGTATTTCCCACTCAATGGTGTTATTCCATTCTGCAATATCTTTAATAGAAATCTCAATGCTGCTATCAAGCGATACTCCTAAAATAGTTACCTCGTCATTAATTTCTACTTCCATTCCTGTTATGTCAAATAGAATTTGATCCATTGTGACCCTACCTATCAACCTACAAAACTTGTTATTGACTATTACCTTCCCGTCCGGAAAAGAGTTCCAAGGATATCCATCTCCATACCCAATCGGAGCAGTAGCAATTAAAGCATCTTTTTCTAGAATGAGTGCTTTACCGTATGAAACAGATTCTCCTTTTTTTCTGATTTGGATATTTGATATTCGAGTTTTTATTTCCATTACTGGTTTTAATTCACTAGCAATACTAACAGGAGATATACTGTGCCCATAAGCAGCTAATCCAACCCTTGTCATATTAAAAATCTTTTCATTATTGTAAGTAGTAGATGCTGAGTTATCGGCATGTATTAAAAGGTTTTCTATATCAACAGCTGAGATTGTCTCCTTAAATATTTTCACGGAGTGATTCGTTTGTCTCTCATCCGTATCTGCAACAGGGAAATGTGTACAGATACCCTCTAGAGCTAAATTGTTGAAAGATGAAATTTTTTCATATAACATATCAAATTTATCTGGGCTGCACCCAACTCTATGCATGCCAGTATCAATTTTAAGGTGTACATTGAATGAGTGCTGTGACTCACCTAAAGCCTCAATAAAGGTTTCGTTGTATACAGTTGTGTCAATATTGTGAATGGCTAATTTTTCTAATTCTGAAACAGCTGGTTCTGAAAGTAGCAGAATTCTAATATCGTCTGAAATACTTCTGACTAAAATGGCTTCGTCTATTGTTGCGACAGCAAACCATACTACTCCTGAATCTATAGCTGTATTGACAGTCCAATCTATACCGTGACCATATGCATTAGCCTTAACAACAATACAAAGTTCTCTATCCGTGAGGTTGTTCAAATAGTCAATATTATGTCGAAAATTATTTTTATTGACATAAATGTATCCTCTATCCATAAATTAATCTACTCCACCGTTACTGATTTAGCTAAGTTACGAGGTTGATCAATAGACTCACCGTTCAAATTTGCAACATGATATGCAATGAATTGAAGTGGAATAATTGACACAATTGTTGATAACATTTCACTTGCTTCTGGAAGAGTGACGTAATCATTAGAAATATCTTGCAATTTCTTTGATGAGTTGTCTCCTATTGCAATTACATATGCTCCTCTTGCTTTGACCTCCTGAACATTACTTGTTGTCTTATCAAGAAGGTGATGTTGACTGGCAGTAACAATTACTGGTGTGCCATTCTCTATCAAAGCTAAGGTGCCATGTTTAAGTTCACCAGCCGCAAGAGCTTCTGCATGTAGATAGGATATTTCTTTTAATTTTAATGCGCCTTCTGCTGCTAATGCATAGTCCAATCCCCTACCAATAAAATAAATATCTTTCTTCTCATTAATTGATTTTGATATTTCTTTAATTTGAGATTCACATTTCAAAGTTTCTTTGATCAAAAAAGGTAACTGTTTAATCTCATCAAAAGTTGTTTCAAGATTCTCAGATTCATCCCAGTGCTTAGCTAAAAGAAGTTGCCCAACAAGCATTCCTAAATACGCTTTTGTTGAGGCTACACCGATTTCTGGCCCTACATGAAGATATAACACACTGTCAGCCATCCTAGCAAGAGAGCTACCGACAACGTTTACTAGAGCGAGAACATGAGCATTGTTCTCTTTAAGGAGTTCTGTTGCTGCAATGGTATCCATTGTTTCTCCAGATTGAGAAATAACGATACCTAAATCATTTTCACCAACTATAGGTTCCCGATATCGAAATTCTGATGCAAGTTCTACACTAACTGGAACTCCTAAGACTTTTTCAAACAAATCCTTACCGAATAATCCAGCATGGTAAGCAGTACCGCACGCAACAATCCATATTTTTTCAAATTGTTTGGCCTTATTTAAGTCGACAGGGATTTCCTCTGACCCAATCTCTAAACGTCCAGTTATTGTCCTTTCAATTACTTCTGCTTGTTCAAGTATTTCTTTGTACATGAAATGGTCATGGCCTGATTTTTCTGCTTCAGAGACTTCCCAATCAATCTCTTGAACTTCTCTTGATATTTTATTCATGTTGATGTCAAATAATTGATAACTGCCATCTTTAATCTCAACAAAATCTCCATTCTCTAGGAAGATCATCTTATTTGTGTGCTCAAGTATTGCTGCTGAGTCTGAAGCAAGAAAGACTTCTCCCTCTCCCACCCCAAGAACTAATGGGCTCATCATTCTCCCTGCGACTATAGTGTCAGACTGCTTTGTTGTGGTAACTACAAGTGCATAAGTTCCATCAAGTTCTTTAGCTACCTTACAGACGGTTTCCAAAAGATTACCTGTCCATTGCTTACTCAATTCAACTGCTACAACTTCTGTATCTGTTTCAGATTCAAATTGATAATCATCACTTTGTAGTTCTTCTTTCATTTCGGCATAATTTTCGATTATACCGTTATGTATTATTGCAAAATCTTTATTGCGATCATAATGGGGGTGAGCATTTTCATCACTTGGAACACCATGTGTTGCCCATCGAGTGTGACCAATTCCAATATTCCCATTAATTTCTTTATTAAGTAAATGGTCTTTTAAAACTTGTAATTTACCTTCTTTTTTTTCGATAGTTAGATTTGGGCCATCTGTTATTGCAATACCGGCTGAATCATAGCCACGATATTCTAATCTAGATAGTCCTTCCAATAAAATAGGTAAAGGTTGCTTAGGGCCCGAATACCCAATAATGCCACACATATTATCTCCATTCCAACGAGCAAGTTGAAATTAGACTACGTTAAATTGCTTCTGTTCAAAGATTTCTCTCTGTTTTTAAACAATTTATTACGACTGTAGAGCCGAGTATGCATCCGCCGAATTTTCGATAACACACTTCCTCGTCACCTTTTTCAAGGTCTGGCGCTATATTTGCTCGTTAATATAATTATAACGAAGATATTTTAATTGAGGTAGCCATTAATTTTAATAAGTAACTCATCAAGAAAAGCATCCATTTCATCACTATTTTTAGCTTCAACTAAAACTCTTAACAAAGGTTCCGTCCCAGAGTTTCTTATAAGATATCTACCATCCAAGTCTCTCTTATTGGACAGAGCAAATGCAATCTGATTAATGAACTCAAGCTCTTCTTTATTTAGCTGATTTTGTAACTTTATGTTTACTAATTTTTGTGGATATTCTTGAATATTTTGTTTTCTAAATTCTGCAAGCGTTGTTTTGAAATAATTGAGTGCCTTCAAGGTAAGAAGAAAAGTTACTAATCCATCTCCTACTGGTAAATATTTAGAAAAAATAATATGCCCAGACTGCTCTCCTCCAAGAACTGCATCATGCTTCTTCATAGACTCCGCTACATATTTATCACCTACAGGAGTTTCAATCAAATTAAAATTTTTATTTTTCATAGCTACTTTAAATCCATAGTTGGACATAACTGTACTAACAACACTTTGATTTTCTAATTGTTTAGTTTCTGAAAGATAATTAGCTAGTAACGCGATGATGACGTCCCCATTAGCAACTTCTTTATTTTCATCAATCATAATTAATCTATCTGCATCGCCATCAAAAGAGATACCTAGTTGCCCATTTTTCATAGTATTTATAAGATTCTTGGTATTTGTTGCACCAGAATATTCATTTATATTTTCACCATTTGGTTCATTTGCAATAAAAGTTGCAGTAGCATTTTGATCTAAAACTAAATCTTTTATCACCTTGTAAGCAGAACCATTAGCTGAGTCAATTACTAAATTGAACTGTAAGAAATCTACGTCATTTATTGAGTCAAGAAAGTTTTTATACTGCTCATAACCTAAGTGCGAATCCTCTATTTGAGAAGATTTACTTGGTAATCCAATCGTATCCATTGTATCTTCGATTGAAATTTCAACTTCATCTGCCAATTTAGATCCATTTTTATCAATCAACTTTATTCCATTGTATTCACTTGGATTGTGCGAAGCAGAAATGATAATTCCCATATCATGATTGAGCTCATTAAGTAGTATGGGCATTGATCCCGATGGTAGAATTCCATAGTTGAGAATATGTACTTCACTGCTAAAACCATTACTTATCCACTTAGCAATTACTTCACAAGAACTCCGAGTGTCAGTAATCAAAGCTATTGATTTAGGCTTTAATATTTTTTCGACAGAAGCACTAACTTTTGAGACTATTTCTTCGGTAAGGGATTCTTCAGGGATACCCCTAATGCCATCGGTACCAAAATGTTTTTTCAATGAGAGATTATCTTTTAGTGAACTGCTCGGCTCTTCTAGCTTTCTTAAGTCCGTATTTCTTTCTCTCAACTTTTCTGGAGTCTCTTGTGAGTAACCCTGCTTTTTTGAGTTTTGCTCTTAGCTCTGGATTAAATTGTATTAAAGCTCTAGAAATTCCTAAGGCAACCGCATCAGCTTGTGCAGACAATCCACTTCCATTTAGAGTCACGTGTAAGTCAAACTGCTTATCCATTTCAACAACATTAAAAGGTTTGTTTACCCTCATTCTCATATTTGGGCTTGGGAAGTATTGTTCCATTGTCTTGCCATTAAAGGTATATTCACCAGTACCTTCGGTGAGTCTTACTCTTGCCACAGAGCTTTTTCTTCTCCCTGTGCCTAATATTGCTTCACTCATTATCTGCAACCTTCTTTATATTGAAACTTAATTCTACGGGGTTTTGACTTTCATGAGGATGGGTATCTGTGGAATATACATGAAGTTTTTTAATAATTGCTCTTCCTAGCCTATTTTTTGGAAGCATTCCCCAAACAGCTTTTTCAATGATTAATTCAGGTTTACGTTTTTTGAGTGCGTTAAAGGATTCTTCTTTTATTCCGCCGGGATACCCTGAATGTCTATAGTACATTTTTTGTTCTGGCTTTTTAGATGTAACTTGAATTTTATCTGCGTTAATTACAACAACATGATCTCCAACATCTAAGTGTGGTGCATACTGTGGCTTGTGTTTACCTTTTAAAATTTGTGCAATCTCACTAGCTAATCTACCAACTGGAAGATTGCTCGCATCAACTACATGCCAACTTCTATCAGAAGCTTCTATTCCTTTGAATGTCGTTTTTGTACTCATTTATAAACCTATTGGATTGTAACGAGCTTTAAGTATAAAGGTTACTGATATTTATGAAAACTAGTATTTAATATTCCAAAGATACAAACCTTCTGGCGGTGCAACATGTTTGAATCTTTGTTCAAGCGGAGTTTTTAGAGAAGTATCAATAGATTTACTTTCCAACTTTCCATCAAATGCTGCCAACTGTACACCTACTATGGACCTAACCATGTTGTGTAAAAAAGAATTTCCAGTGATCGTGTAAATAAAATACTGACTGTTCTTGGTCCATTTACTGAGAGCAATTTCACGTAATGGATTCTGATCAATTCTCAGTTTTGAATAATTAGTAAAGTTATTTTTTCCTATGAAAGATTTTGCAATAAGATTCAGTTCTACAATACTTAATTCATTCTTTACAAAATAACTATAACCCAGGTTATAAGCTTCATAATTACTGGGAGTATTAACAAAATATTTGTACGTTCTTTGTTTTGCATCGTGTCTAGGATGAAAATTCTTATTAGCCAATGTAATCTTTTTTATATAAATATTCTTGCCTACTAATGCATTTAATGATTCTTTAAAAGAATCCGTTAATAGGTCACTTGTAGTAACGCTTAAAACTTGTTGCTTAGCATGGACACCCTTATCTGTTCTCCCGGCATAGGTTAGTTGGTATGAAGTTAAAAGCTTATCTAATGCTGCTTCCAAGGCTTCCTGAACTGTAAAGTCCTTTGGCTGCTTTTGAAAACCATGGAAATTATTTCCATCATATGAAATTACTATCTTATAGTTTTTCAAGTTAGAAAAATATTTTTAGAGGACCTGAAGTCCAAATAAGTATAACGATAAAGACAGAGGCAGCAATTCTAGAATTTCGTTTTTCAACAAAAAATCCAATTTCTAAACTTCTTGAAATTGTGTAGAAGAGCCACAAAAAAATACTCAATATTAAAATTTCAATAATTCTTGCACTTAGATTCAAGTAACTTTGAAGCAATATAACAAAAGAGATTCCAGCTACAATTCCATGTGCATAACCAGTCATTGTTGAAACACTGTTTATGTCTAAATTTTCTTTAAAAACTCTGGATAAAATAAACCACATTCCCAAACTCGATATTATCCAGGCGAATGCACCATCTAATATTCCATAAAAAACAATATCAAAGAAGTTTGAAAATCTAGTTGTGATAAAAAGTGCTGTGTATATTGAGGTAAGACTTGTGATAACAATTAAAAAGGCATTGCCACTTTCATATCTATCGTTAACAATATTTTGGATCAAGGAGGGATTGAACTTTAGAAATGCTTGAAACTTTTTCCAGACATCCCTGAAAGTACTCAATTTAAACTAGTTCTAGTACAGCTAGCTCTGTACCATCGCCCTTTCGATAAGTTGTTCTTGTGATCCTTGTGTATCCACCGTTTCTCTCTTGATACTTGGGACCAATTTCTTCAAATAATTTAGCAACAACAGCTTTATCCTGAATCATTTTTAAGACTTGTCGTCTGTCGTGTAATGTTCCTTTTTTTGCTTTTGTTATAACTTTTTCTGCATAAGGTTTAACAACTTTAGCTTTAGTTATAGTTGTTTCAATCTTTTCATGCTGAATGAGTGACCTAACTAAATTACTAATAATTTGATCTTCATGCGAGGCAGAGCCACCTAGTCTTTTTCCCTTTGTTGGTTTAGGCATCCGCGTTTTCCTCAGAGTCCAAATCAGAGCTAGTTGGTAAACTTAATCCTAATTCATCTAACTTTGCAACAAGCTCATCAAGGCTTTTTTGACCAAAGTTAGTTAGATTCAAAAGATCATCTTCCGTGTATTCTAAGATTTGTCCAACAGTAGTAATATTTTCTCTGCCTAGACAGTTCATTGGCCTCTCAGATAAATCTAATGCATCAACAGAAATTGATAAATCTGGAGAACTTCCTTCAGATACTGTTAGCTCGCCTAACTCGAGACCAATTCCTTCATCAATGTCAGCGAAAAGTTTCCATAATTCACCAAGAGTTTTCCCTACAGATGACATTGCCTCACTAGGTGCTACTGATCCATCAGTCTCAACGTCTAAGGTAAGTTTGTCATAGTTTGTAACTTGACCAACTTGTGTTGGTGATACCCCGTAACTTACTTTTACGATTGGAGAAAATATTGAATCAATAGGAATGAAACTTGAATCGCTAGTTTTGTTCTTATCAGCTAAACGATACCCTACCCCATGAGCAATTGAAACTTCCATATCTAAAGTCGCATCACCAGAAAGGGTACAAATTTTTAGGTCGGTGTTCACAACCTCTACGCCAGCGGGACACTGTATTTGTGCGGCTGTAACATCTCCTGGGCCTTTTGCCTTAACGGTTAAGGTATGGTTTTCTTGATCTTCTACATGCAGAACAAGTCGTTTTAGGTTTAATAATAAATCTAAAACATCTTCAACTACACCAGGGACTGATGTAAATTCATGGTTCACACCCTGAATTTTGACTCCAGTAACAGCGACACCAGGAACTCTGGACAATAAAGCTCTTCTCATGGTATTACCAAGAGTTAAACCAAATCCTGGTTCTAGTGGTTCAATTGTAAACTTTGCTCTGTTTGTACTCAATTCTTCTTGAGATATTTCAGGTCTTTGTAGTATTAGCAATTTAATTCTCCTCTCTAATTTTTATTTTGAATAAAGCTCTACGATTAACTGTTCTTCTATTTGATGACTTATGTCTCCCCTTGAAGGTAGAGATAAGACTTCAATAGTCTTCTTATTGTTATCAACTGACAACCATGAAGGTATTTCATTATCTTGACCGGTATCAATTGTGTGTTGAACAATGATCATATTTTGACTACTGTCTTTTAATTCTATTTTATCTCCAGGTTTCACTTGAATAGAAGGGATGTCAACTAGTGAACCGTTAAGTTTTAGATGTCTATGAGAAGCTATTTGTCGTGCTTGAGGCCTTGTAGAAGCAAATCCAGCTCTATAAATAACATTATCTAACCTTGACTCCAAAAGTACTAATAAGTTTTCTCCGGTGATACCTGACATTCGAGAAGCTTCTTTGTAGTAATTTCGAAATTGTTTTTCTAAAATTCCATACATATACCTTACTTTTTGCTTTTCTTTTAACTGCGTACCATAGTCAGTTTCTCTAACTCTTTTTCTGCCATTTTCTCCGGGTGGGTAAGGTCTGTCTTGGAGGGCCTTATCACCTTTTTTGTTCTCAAATACATTAAATCCAATTCTTCTTGATATTCTTACTCTGGGTCCTGTATATCTGGCCATTATCCTCTCCTGCGCTTTTTTGGCCTGCAGCCATTGTGAGGGGTGGGAGTAATATCTTTGATGGTTCCAACATCCATACCCATATTTTGTAAAGTTCTTACAGCAGTTTCTCTTCCTGCACCTGTGCCACTAATAATGATATCTAATTTGTGAACACCAAATTCTGTTGCTCTTCTTACTGCTTCTTCTGCTGCGACTTGTGCTGCATACGGTGTAGATTTTCTTGATCCCTTAAAACCTACTGATCCACCTGAAGTCCAAACAATTGTTTCACCATTTGAGTCTGAAATATTTATGATTGTATTATTAAAGCTTGCTTTTATATGAGCTACTCCTGAAGGTATATTCTTTTTATTTTTTTTCTTTGATTTTGTTTCAACCATTATTTAGTTACCTTTTTCTTACCTGCTATTGCAAATCTAGGACCCTTACGTGTCCTGGCATTTGTATGTGTTCTTTGACCTCTTACAGGCAAACCTGTCCTATGTCTTAAACCTTGATATGTACCTATTTCTGTCTTTCTACGAATGTTTTGAGAAACGTCTCTTCTAAGATCTCCCTCTACTCTAAAGTTCGCCTCAATATATTTTCTTATTTGCGCAACTTCATCATTTGTTAAATTACTTACTCTTGTACTTGGGTCTATTTTTAAATCTGTACAAATGTCGGAAGATCTTTTAGCTCCAACACCATGAATGTATCTTAAGGATGCAATAACCCTTTTGTCTCTTGGAATATCAATTCCAGAAATTCTTGCCATTCTTTAGCCTTGCCTTTGTTTATTTCGAGGATTTTTTTTGTTGATTACGTACAGCTTACCTTTACGCCTAACAATCTGGTCGCCAGGACCCCTCTTTTTAATACTTGATTTAACTTTCATTTATGTCTCCAAGTTATCCTACCCCTTGTAGGATCGTATGGCGATACTTCCATATCTACCATGTCTCCAGGAAGTATTCTTATATACCTCATTCTCATTTTTCCTGACACGTGTGCAAGAATTTCTGCACCGCTTTCAAGCTCGACCTTAAAAGATGCGTTTGGCAAAGTTTCAGTAACTGTTCCCTGAACCTTTATTATATTTTTCTCTTTTTCTACCAAAATCACCTTGTAATTAGGACCGATAAATCAGAATAGTGCGATTAAAAACTATTACCAACATGTTTTTAAAATTACTTTTCTGTAAATATTCGTACCTCATCGTCCATTATCCCTATCGTATGCTCCCAATGAGCTGAATTACTTCCATCAAAAGTTCTGACTGTCCACTCATCATCGTCAACTTTCGTTTGAGCAGAACCTATATTGAACATTGGCTCTATACATATAGCCATCCCCTTTTTGAGAGTAAATCCTTGATTCTTTTTTCCATAGTTGGGTACTTGAGGATCTTCATGCATTTCAAGACCTATTCCATGACCAACATATTCTTTAACAACTCCATAAGAAAATTTGTTTCCAATTTTTTCTATTTTATTTCCTATTGTTCCGAGCTTTTGTCCATCTCCAACTAACGCAATGCCTGCATATAGGGCATCTCTTGTTACGTCGATTAATGCTTGGTTTTCAGCAGAAATTTTTCCAACACCGTAGGTGAGTGCAGCATCAGCATGATATCCATTAACTGAAACACCAACGTCTATAGATAGAATATCTCCTTCATCTAATATGTATTTACCAGGTATTCCATGGACAATAACATCATTTGGAGATGCGCAGATATAAGCTGGATATCCCATATATCCCAAAAAGCTTGAAGTAGAACCACTTTTTTCTACAATACTTTTAGCTAGTTCATCAAGAGTAGTAAGTGGTATACCTGGAGTTGATGCTTCACGTAACTCAGAATGTATAGTTGCAACAATACGTCCTGCTTTTTCCATGTTCAGAAAATCTTCCTGGGATTTAAAAGTAATCATTTAACTAAAACTCCTTGATATGAGATTGTATATATCATCAATTTCTCCTACAGCGTTAATTTTTACAGTTAAATTACCTTTGTCGTAATACTCAATTAGTGGCTCGGTATCTTCTTTATAAACATCCAAACGAACACTAATTGACTCTTTTGTGTCATCGCCTCGTCCAGAAGTTTCACCACGATGCAAAATTCTCTTTATCAATTCATTTTGTTCAGCTTCAAATACGATAACTTTGCTAATGGAGAAGTTTTCATTTAATGTTTCAAGACTTTTGGCTTGAGCTAAAGTCCTTGGAAAACCATCAAGGATTGCACCATTCTTACAATCATCTGCATTTAATCGTTCAATGAGCATCTCGATAACAAGTGAATCTGGAACAAGTTTCCCTTCATCTAAAAGCGATTTTGCTGTTTTACCTAATTCTGTATTATTAGAGACATGACCTCTCAACATATCCCCAGTAGAAATATGTGCAAGGTTGTTATCTTCGGCTAATCTTGATGCTTGTGTTCCCTTTCCGGCACCTGGAGGTCCCAGAAAAATAATAATATTGGTCAATCAATAAACCCTTCATAATTTCTCATGCTTAATTGACTTTCTATTTGTTTCATAGTTTCTAATGCAACACCTACAGTAATTAATATTGATATCCCCCCGAATCCGAGTGGGATATCCCAAATTGCTGAAGCAATAGAAGGAAGAACCGCAACAGATGCAAGAAAAACTGAACCAGGCAGAGTAATTCTGCTAACGATATGTGAAAGGTAATTTGTTGTAGATATACCCGGTCTAACTCCAGGTACGAAACCACCCTGACGTCTGATCATGTCAGATTGCCTTACTGGATCAAACTGAATTGTTGTATAAAAATATGTAAAGAAGATGATTAACATTCCAAGAAAAAAGATATAAAACCAACTTGTTCCTTGTGAGTTAGCGAGATTAACATCAATCCAATTTCTAATTCCTGCAGTTATTGAGTTGTCTTGAGGTAAAGATGTAGCAATTAGTGCCGGAAAGAACAAAACACTTGTGGCAAAAATGACTGGAATAACACCAGCACTGTTTACTTTTAATGGGATGTATGTGCTTTGACCTCCCATAACTTTC
>CABXDM010000003.1 GCA_902510965.1 uncultured Candidatus Actinomarina sp. | reverse complement strand
CCGGGTCAAAAAATTAGCGAAATAAAACTTGATAGAGTTTTCATTGGAAGTTGCACTAATGGAAGAATCGAAGATTTAAGAAATGCTGCTGCTGTAGTGAAGGGGCATAATGTTGATAAGAATATTGAAGCAATGGTTGTTCCCGGCTCAACTCTAGTAAAAAAGCAAGCTGAGTCAGAAGGTCTTGATGTAATCTTTAAAAATGCTGGATTCGACTGGAGGGAAGCTGGTTGTTCAATGTGTCTCGGAATGAATCCAGATATTCTTGCTCCCGGTGACAGATGTGCTTCAACTTCGAATAGAAACTACGAAGGTAGACAAGGTGTTGGTGGTAGAACTCATCTAGTAAGTCCAGAGATGGCTGCCGCAGCCGCGATTCATGGTCATTTTGTTGATGTTAGGAAGTTAAATTATGAAAAAACTTAATAATTTCCTATCAACGATGCTTCCATTGCCAATGTCAAATATTGATACGGATCAAATAATGCCTAAGCAATTTCTTAAAAGAGTAGAGAGATCTGGCTATGGACAGTATTTATTCCATGACTGGAAAAAAGAAGAGGGATTTCCACTAAACAATCCAGCTTATTCAAATGCGAAGGTGCTTCTTGCAGGAACAAATTTTGGGACCGGCTCCTCAAGAGAACATGCACCATGGGGTTTACAAGACTGGGGTTTTGACGCAATAATTTCTTCCAAATTTGCCGATATATTTAAACTAAATTCAATAAATATTGGCTTGGTCCCTATTGAAACAACTGAGGAGAACATGGATATTCTTTTTGATAAAGTGAACTCAAACTCTAAGGTTGAAATAAATATTTCTATTAACGAAAAAAAGGTCATCTGTGAAGAACTGGAGTTTGAATTCGTTATAGATAACTTTTCTCAAAATCGAATTCTTAATGGAATTGATAAGATTGATATTTCTTTAGATTACTCAAATATGATTGAGGAATTTAAAGAGAATAGAAGTACGTGGATGCCTAGACTAACTGACTGACACTTAGGCTTAAACTTTCTGCTACCTCTTGTGACAAAAGTAATCCATTGTGAATTTGTAAAGAAGGTGAAAGATTCTTGTTTTCCTTATAACCCTTTAACCAATCTTCTTCTAAGAGAAAATTTAAATACTTTTGTAAACCAGTTGAAAGCTCTATTGATGAGGTTTTTGGAACTGCTCCAGGTAAGTTAGCAATGGCGGAGACTAGCACTCCATCTCTGATTTCAAAAGGGTCGGAATGAGTATTTGCATTTACACCTTCTACACATCCTCCTTGATCGATGGCTACATCCACTACAACACTTCCTTTTGCCATTGCTGAGATATCTTCATTTGAAATTACAATAGGAGGTTTCTTGCCGGGAATAAGTACTGCACCAACTACTAAATCTGCAGATCTAATAGCTGCAATTGCTTCCTCTGTTTGAGTTTTACAGACTTCGATTAATTCACCGTACTTACTCTTAAGGATGTTAAGAACTTCTTCGTTTATATCTATAGCGGTAACTTTTGCACCAACACTAATAGCTTTATGTATAGAACTTTTTCCCACCTCTCCACATCCAACAACAGTGACTTTGGCATTATTGCTATCAGAAATTGATGATAGTAAAATCCCCTTGCCTCCTGAGGAATATTCTAAAAACTGCATTCCTTTTTGAATAGCTAGGTTGCCAGCAATTTTTGACATAGGAATTAAGAGTGGATATACACCATTGTCCATAATCATTTCTGTGGCTATTGCGGATAGCTTTTTATCCAATAACTTTTTGGTTAACTGTAAATTTGATGCCAAATGTAGATAGCCAAATAAAACGTGATTGGGTTTTAATAAATCATATTCTTGAGATTGTGGTTCTTTTACCTTACATATGATCTCACTGATACCATAAAGCTCTTCTGGAGTATCTACTATTTTTGCCCCTGCTTTGATATAATCCTCATCGGAAAAACCAGATCCTATTCCCGCACTAGTCTCAATGAAAATATCTGCAATTCCAGTGAACTGAGAAATATGTTCAGGTATTAAGCTAACTCTTCCTTCGTCTTTTTTTACTTCTTTAGGAATCCCCAGTTTCTTAATCATCTGAGGGGACTGTCTCCTGAAGATGTTTATCAAGATATTTCATGAATGGTGTACCACCGGTTCCAACAATATTTGAATTTGAGTCATTTGTTAAGGACTGTTCGTAGATATATATTCTTGCATATTCCAAGTGCTTATTTCTAAAAATATGAACCTCTTTAATCGTTTCATCAATTATGTTTTGATCTTCGATGCTGATTGACTCTACCACTGAAGATCTTTCAGTTTGTGACCAAGAATCTAAAGCATTCAGTAAATCTCTATGTTCTTTCGGCATATAGAGTCTCATTTCATCAAGATATTCTTTAAGTGGATCGTCTGAGTGCGTAACTCCTAATAAGGCATCCAACATAGGAACAATAGAACTTTGGGCACCCGTCTCACCTCTAAATATTTGTGGCTTGTTTTCATATTCTTCAACTCCCTCGTAAACAACACCTTCAGGTGTTGTTGGGTTGTTTTTCCATCCAAAAATATAAGGTCTAACACGATTGTAGTAAATAAATGGATCACACTTTTCAGGCATACGATTCATGAGCTGATTGATTTTTTTCATACTCTTTAAGGCATCCTCTAAATTAGATTGATTTCCTGATTCGAAGAAATATTTTTTTAAAGCTGACAATATTTCCTTGGCCTCGTACTCAATAGCTACGTGAATCATGATAAACCAATCTTCATCAACCCCACCCAGGAAGTTTTGCTCAATAACTATATTTTCAAGATCAAATGATTCTGAAGAATCTAGCATTTTCCAATTATTTAAAGCATAAGAAGCATAAGAAAGAATGGGAGGTCTCTCTAGTTTTGTTGAAATTTTGTGCCAGGTCTTAGCAAGCTGAGCTGGAATCATATTCACCTCATTCTTTTTACCCCACATAAAAGCATGGCCAATATAGGAATAAACCAGCATGGCCCTTTCTAGCTGAGGGGTAGTCAAAGTATCAATATTTTTCTCAATCTCTAGCTGTGAAACCCTTTTTTCAATCTGTTCATTAGCTAGTACTTTAGGTAATTCAGAGGCAAGTTTTTCTATATCTGAAAAAGTATCCGGAAGTTTTAAACAGATTTCTTCTGGTATAAATCCTTGATCAAGTAGGTCTAAGTTCATTATTTTTCCTCCAGGTTTAGATTAAAAATTACTTTCTTATTACTTTCAATGTTAACTAACTTATATACATGGAGAGCAATTTTTTTGTAATACTTGGAAATCAGCTTTTTGAACCAAATTATTTAACTAAAATTGGTTGCAAAGAAGTGTTCATGGCTGAAGATATTGGTTTATGTACAAACTTCAAATATCATAAATCAAAACTATATTTATTTCTGGCCGCAATGCGGGAATATAATGATGAACTTATAAATAATTCAATTAAAACTAATTACTTTAAGCTAGAAAGTCGAAATGATTCAGATGAGTACACTACATTTTTAATTAAATTTTTAAATTCCAAAAACATAAACAAAATACATATTTTTGAAATAGAGGATAAGTCTTTTGAGAAAGTCTTCATTGACACTCTATCAAAAGCAAATATTGAAATCGAAACACATAAAACTCCTATGTTCCTGTTTGCTAGGGATGATTTTGTACCCATGGCTAAAGGAAAGAAGGTATATCGGATGGCTTCTTTTTATCAAAAAGGCAGAAAGCAACTTGGTCTATTAATGGATGAAGATAATAAACCTACTGGTGGAAAATGGTCGTATGATGAAGACAACAGAAAGAAAATTCCTAAAAATACATTAATTCCCACTCTTCTTCAGCCCGAGGTGTCACCGCACCATAGCGACGTAACAAACCTAATTTTTAATGAATTTCCTGACCATCCGGGGACTTTAGAAAAAATATGGTTTCCCGTCAACAGAAAGGGTGCTCTGAAACAACTTAATCAGTTCCTAAAAGTTAGATTTGAAAATTTTGGTAGATATGAAGATGCAATGCTCGAAGGAGAAAATTTTTTATTCCACAGCTGTATAAGTCCATTTCTAAATATTGGACTTTTGACACCAAAAGAAGTTATTGATAAATCTGTGAGCTATGCCGAAAAACATTCGATACCAATAAATTCCCTTGAAGGATTTATTCGTCAGATTATTGGCTGGAGAGAATTTGTTAGAGGTATTTATCAAGAAGAGGGTCAAAATCAAATAAAAAGCAATTATTGGAATAATAAAAAAAAGCTAGCCCCATCTTGGTATGACGGAACAACAGGAATTGCTCCGCTCGATGACTGTATCAAAACAACAATCAAAGATGGCTATATTCACCACATCCCAAGACTTATGGTGATCAGTAATATTATGAACCTCAGTGGAGTAGATCCAAAAGAAATTTATAAATGGTTTATGGAAATGTATATTGATTCCTCAGAATGGGTAATGGTCCCTAATGTATTTGGAATGGCAACTTACGCTGATGGAGGGTTAATGTCAACAAAACCCTACACTTGTGGATCCAATTATATTCTTAAAATGAGCAACTATAAAAGAGGTGATTGGTGTGACACTTTAGATGGATTGTATTGGAGTTTTACTGAAAGTAACCGTGAGTTTTACCAATCAAATCCAAGATTGTCACTTCTGACTCGTTCTCTAGATAGACTTGACCCAGAAAGAAAAAAATATATATTTTCAGAAGCAAAGAAGTTTATTAAAAATAATACTATCTAGCTATTTGAGCTCAAATAATCTCTCAGCAATATTGGCTCATCTGTTATAACCCCATCACAACCAATATCCAGGCAATGTTGAAATTTTTCAACTGTATTTATAGTCCAGAGATGAAGCTGAAGATTGTTCAGTAAGCAATAGTCCGACAATTTTTTTGAATGTATTTGAAATCCCTTCCAGTTATATGGAGCCTGTAAAGCTTGAACTTTAAGATTTCTTACTTTGTTTGGTAGAAACTTAGCGATAGCATTTTCTCTAAAAGTTCCAGAAGATAAAATTTTTCCCTTAGTTACTTTTAAAAATTCATCAAGTCTTCTTGGACTAAAAGAGGAAACTAATACTCTTTTTTCAGCTTTAAGTGAAAATATAATTTCAGCAATCTGTTTTGCCATGCCAGATTGTTTCAAATCTAAATTAAATTTCATATCTTTATTAAACTCAAGAGCATCGACTAAACGTATAAAGTTTGTTTTCATGTCGTGAAGACCTTTTCTTTTGTAAAATTTATATCCAGCATTTATTTTTGAGATATCATGCCAATTGAAATCTCTCACTTTGCCACTAATTTCCGTTGTTCTATCAAAAGAGTCATCGTGATGTAAGAATATTTCTCCGTCTTTAGACATTCTTAAGTCTGTTTCAAAATGTGTAAAGCCTTCTTTTGTTGTGAATTCAAGTCCATGTTTTGTATTTTCTGGAACAAGGTGGGATCCACCTCTATGTGGAATTATTAATGGTTTGTTCCCATGAAAATATTCAAGATTAACCAGAAACACCTCCTGTAAAATTAAATTCTCTCAGATGTAGTTTTGGAACTTTTAACATCCCTTCACCAAACTCTGAGTCTGCGTACCTAGCTGTATCTCCTACAGAAATTACATTCCCTTGTCCTAAAGATGTAATAAAACTTTGAGTAAACCTAAGTCGTCCAATTGGTTTTGTAATTTTCCCATCCTCAATAAGAAATGAGCCATTTCTATTTAAACCCGTAACTACCTGTGTAATTGGATCTAATACTCTGCAGTACCAAAATTCATTAATGTAAATTCCATTTTTAATACTTGATATCATATCTTCCTGACTGGTGTCACCCTGACTTAAATTTAAGTTTGTACCTATCCCCCCAAAATACTCATCTACTCCAAAAGCTTCGTGTTGGGTATTTTCCATATTCAGTTCTTTTGATGTTCTTCTGGTGTGAAAATAAGTTTTTGGGACACCATTTTTAATAACGTCAAGATTGTATTTTTTAGCGCCAGATGCATCAATTTTGAATCCAATAGATTTATCATCTTCAGGTGTGTCTATTAAATTAATTTTCTCATCAAATTGATTTTCATTTAATAAAATTGGACTCATTCCATCAATTTTACTTTTTGCGTTTAGCCCATATACAGATAAAAATACCAAGATTGTACTTACTGCCTCATGTCCAAGAATGACCTCATACTTTCCAGGATCGATATCTACTGGATTTTGACTATCAACTGCTAACTTAGCTGCTTCCTTTCCTGTTTGTGATGCATCTAAATCTTTTATATCTACAGCTCCTCTGTGGGATGATCCGGCAGAGGTATCAGTTCTAAATATTCCATCTATGAATGCGCTTGATGAAGTATCAGATGAATTGAGTCCATTTGTATTCCAAACAAAAAAATTATTTAAATATGTTGAGCAATATCCAGCAGCATTCATGTCTCTACCTTCTTTAACGAAATCTTTTACTAAATTTGCCCTTTCGTCAGGGTTGACTTCTTGAGTTTCTTGAAAGCCTTCGTAAGTGTCTGTCTTGCTCGTTAGCCCAGCCCAAGTTGTATCCTTTGGACTTTCTTCTAATGACTCCAAGGCTTCTTTCATAAATTCTTTTGAATTCTTAACTGCTGTAATATTTTTTGTCCTAGATATAGTTTTACCATCTTTATGGATTGTTAAATAAATATCTGCAGACTCTTCATCGACATTTTGATGTATTTGTGAATTCGCGAACCTAGTAAGTGCACTTTTAGAGTGCATCATTTTTAATTCACACTCAACATTACTTGGAATGTTTTTTTGTAAGTCATCAAGAAACTCCCTCCAAATAATCATCCTCTAACCCCAATTCTTGTGTTCTTAAATCTAGCTGGTGACGCAGGGTGTCCAGTATGGCCAATTTGACTTGGTTGACCTTTTCCACAATTTGGAGTACCCCAAAATACCCATTCATCTTCATTTGCAAGCATGTCCATATTTCCCCAGAATTCAGGGGTTATACCTGTATAAGTTGGATTTTTGACCATATCGATAATTTTTCCATTTTTAACTACCCAACCAGCCTCACACCCAAACTGAAAATTTAATCTCAAATCATCAATAGACCAAGATCTATTAGTCTCCATATAAATTCCATTTTCTGTAGATTCAATAATTTCTTCTAAACTAGATTCACCTGGTAGTAACCCTACATTTGTCATTCTCACCATTGGTAGTCTTGAAAACCCATCAGCTCTGACCATACCACCTGGCTTTACTCCTGCGATTGCTGCACTGTCTCTTCCCGATAAAACACCTGTCCAAATTCCTTCTTTAACAATATCAACCCGTTGTGCTGGTGTTCCTTCGTCATCATACTTAAATGTTGCTAAGGCTCCAGGAAGAGTTGCATCAGCAACTATATTCATTAGCTCAGAACCATACTTATGCTTGTTCAGATTTCCCAACTCTAAGTGAGATGTTCCTGCGTATGCTGCCTCCCAACCAAGAATTCTATCTAACTCAATTGCATGTCCAACTGACTCATGGATTTGTAAGGCTAATTGACTACCTTCTAAAATAAGATCCATTGAACCTTCAGGACATTGAGGGGCAACCAAGAGACGTTGTGACTCTTCAGCCAATCTCTGAGTGTGATTTTCGAATTCAAATGATTTTATAACTTCCCATCCACCAGTCCTGTATTCACCAAAAGACTGGGGGTAAGATCTTATTTGAGTTTCCCCATCTCCCACTGATAATGAAGATATGCCTCCGCCAGACTCAATTATATTCTGAAAAATTTCATGACCTTGACTCGAGCAAAACCATTTTTCTGTATCCCAAAAATCAAGACGACCTGACGATCTTGAACTACCCAACTTTTTCATTTGTTCTGTTGAATTAACTAATAAATCTATCTGCTCTGTTGTTGATACTTTAAATGGGTTTTCATCGTGAGGAGTTGTATATTCATCTTTTACGACAGGAACATCTGCAAAGGGAGTTTCGTTTCCTGAGACTACTGCGGATGCTTTGGCAATATCAAATGCCTTTTTTCCAGATAAAATTAAGGATTCTGTCGATAAGTCGTAGGTTGAATAAAACCCCCATGAAGATCCTACTAATGCTCTTATTCCTAGGCCAATTTTTTCAGACTCATTAAAATTTTCGACCTCACCATTTTTAGCTGCAATACTTCTAGATTTGGAAATGAGTATTCTTGCATCTGAATATTTTGCACCTGAACTTGTTGCTGAATCAATAGCAATCTTAAGTAAATCAAACATGTATATAGATTAACAATTGTTTAAGAAAGTTAGAAACTGTTTGTTTAATTTAAACTAAGTCTTGTTCTCTGATTCCAAATGATGGATGTCTAAGTCTACAAAGTGCTAATTTTTCTAACTGCCTAATTCTTTCTCTAGTTAAGTCGAATTCTTCTCCAATTTCTTCGAGAGTTCTTGGTACGCCGTCATAAAATCCATATCTTAAGGCTAAAATTCTTCCTTCTCTCTCAGGAAGTCTACTGATACTGTCCCTCAAACTTTCAGCAACGTCTAAATCTTGGACAATCAATGATGGGTCGCTAGCGTCTTCATCTTGAATAAAATCTCCCAACTGTGCTCCATCTTCTCCAACTGGTTGCTCAAGTGATACTGTGTCAGCTACACTCAGTGCTAATTCCACCTTATCGACACCGACTCCAGCTTCTTTAGCAATTTCTTGCGGTTTCGGATCTCTACCCAGTTCAGCTTTTAGTTGTGCTTGAGCGGCCCTGACAGCTGCCATCGTATCATGAAGGTGAACTGGAATTCTGACGGTTCTGGATTTGTCTGCAATAGCTCTTGTTATAGCTTGTCTAATCCACCACGTAGCATATGTAGAAAATTTAAACCCTTTTCTCCAGTCGAATTTCTCGACAGCTCTTATGAGGCCAAGATTTCCTTCTTGAATTAAATCAAGGAAGTCAATACCTGAGGTGTTTGCATATCTTCTGGCGTTAGCAACTACAAGACGGAGGTTAGCTGTTAAAAAAGCATCTTTAGCTTCAGCACCTTTTTTTCTGTCTCTTTTAAGCCTAATTTCACCTTTTTTATCTTTGAACTGTTTTTTTTCTAGCTTTATAGAAGCTTTCTCACCAGATTCAATTTTTTGGGCTAACTCCACTTCTTGTTCAGCGGTTAATAAATCGAAGTTTCCTATTGCAGTTAAATATTGACTCACTAGATCAGTGGTTAGCTTACCTTTATCATCGGCTAGCTTCTTAACAAGAGATTTTGCTTTTTCTTTAGCTGCTGCTTCTTGTTCGGGCGTTAAGCTGTCTTCATCTGAAGCAATCTGCTCTTCTATTTTTGAAGTTTTTGGCTTTGCCGGTATTGTTTTAGTTACCATTAGTAATTTGACCTTTAATTTTCATTTCTAGTTACAGAAATGTAAGCATAAACATATTATTGATATAAACCTAATCAATACATGAATTATTTGTTTTTGAGAATTTTTTTAGAGTTTTTCTCCATACTTATGTATATATATGTAATCCAAAGTAAATCTGCAACCAATAAATGCACAACACTAAGG
Organism: uncultured Candidatus Actinomarina sp.; assembly: GCA_902510965.1. Lineage (GTDB taxonomy): Bacteria > Actinomycetota > Acidimicrobiia > Actinomarinales > Actinomarinaceae > Actinomarina. The sequence continues at coordinate 52,399 of CABXDM010000003.1, read as the reverse complement.
AAAATATTTATATTTATAAGAACATTTAGGACACCAAGTGTTACTCCGACAATAACGAGTGTATCTATTTGAAATGTTATTAATTCAAAGCTTTTTTTTAGTCTTCTTGACTCCCTAAATAGTTCAACAGAAAGAATTGTAGAAGCAATTGGGTGCAAGATTCTTAGCCTTGTAAGTAATTCTGAGGTGCTATCAAAGTCTTCAACTAAACCAGCTATAAAAGACTCACTTGGAAACAAAACATCAGCAAGTGCCGCAATTGATCCTGTTGCTCCGGTCAGGATAAACAGGAGTGTAATTATTTTAAAATTTCGGTCTATGAGGTTATTTATATCAATTTCTGGATTTCTGGTTAATTTAAATATTACAGTGTACATAGCAAGCAGCCCAAAAGTGTTAACTAAATGAAGTGGGACGGCTGCTACTCTAGGAAGAGAACTATTCATTCCAACCCATTCATATAAAACTATTACCGCTCCTATCAATGCCTCGAAAAGTACAAAAAAAGTCAGGTATTTAATAACTTTTTTTTGAATATTTGGAACTGAGGGATGAAAAGATTTTATAAAAATAACTAATGTTACGATAAGTAGTAACCCGCTGATAGATCTATGCGAAAATTCAATCTGTTCGGAAGCAGAATTTAGAGATGGTATAACTTGTCCATTACAGCTTGGCCAAGAAGAGCCACATCCATTTCCTGAACCGGTTGCCCTAACTACAGCACCAGCAATAATAGATAAAATTGAGAGGATCAAACCTGTCTTAGATAAATTAAAAAGTGTCACAATAAATTTTCAATAATAATTTTTATAGAGTCTAAAAATAATTGAAATCCTCTTGTGATTAATATCAAGATAAAAAGAAGGCTTAGTGATGTTTTAATATTTCTCGAAAGATAAAACCCCAATTGTTTTGAATCAGCAATATATGGTTTTTCATCTAAAGCAGTTTCAAAGTTACTTATTTGGTTTTGCATATCGAAGTCTTCTAGGTCTTGTGTATCACTAATATTTTCATAGGTAAATAGCTCGGGTTGTGGAACATCCTTAATTTTTTGTTTCTCTGATTTAAACTTATTAAAAATGCCTGATTTTAGCTCGACATTTTTATCTCTATCAATTGTAAAAAGTGAATCTTCAATATTTTCTGGGTTTATAGTTCTCTGATTGTTAATAGTGAGATGTTCAAGTGTATCCATAACTTCTCTGCCAAGAAGTCCCTCAAGGGCGACTATAATTTTCTTATCAGTTGGAAAACTAACTCCTGCATCCCATTTTTTTACCTCTTTAAGATTTGCACCTGTAAAAGAGGCTATCTGCTTATTAGACAGTCCTCTTTCCTTTTTTAGCCTCATGAATAAAGTTGAAAAATTTTCCATATAAAGTAATTCTATTCAATATATAATTTTTTATACAATTAGTCTTAATAATGGAGGTGAATGAGCGCCTGGTGGGCTCCCCGGTCTTCAAAACTGGTGAAAGGTGTAAAAGTCTTTGGCGGGTTCGATTCCCGTCCACCTCCGCCAACATATAAAAAATATATGTTTGATATATCAAAATCGTGGATAATCTTAAATAATTGAATCAAAGAAATAACAATCCAAATCAAACTGATAGACGCTTATTAACAGTATCTGATAAAGATATTTTTGTAACAGTACAAAAAGCCTTACTTGTTGGAATAATTCTTAAAAATCAAACTAGAGCTGACCGTGAAGAGTCTTTAAAAGAGTTAACAAGTCTTGTAAAAACTGCTGGATCTAATCCAACAATAATTCAAACAAAAAGAATAGATCGAATTGATCCAAAGACATTCATTGGTAAGGGCTCTATTAATGAACTAGAAGAACTTTCAAAGGCCAATGATATTGATGTGGTAGTTTTTGATTGCGAACTTAGCCCCAATCAGCAAAAAGAGTTGCGAGCAATATTTCAATGTGACGTAGTAGATAGAACTGGTTTAATTCTTGATATTTTTGCTTTACATGCACAGTCTAAAGAAGCAAACCTCCAAGTAGAACTTGCAATGTCTGTGTACCTAAAACCTAGACTTGCAGGATTAGGTAAAACATTAAATCAACAGGGTGGCGGTATTGGCACTAGGGGGCCAGGTGAGGCCAAGCTAGAAACAGACAGCAGGTTAATTGATAATCGTATAAATAAGCTTCGTAAAGAATTAAGAAAAATTGAAAAACAAAGAGTTCTTCAGGCTAGTTCTAGAGAAAAAAATAATACACCTTTAGTCTCAATCGTTGGATACACCAACGCCGGTAAATCTACATTATTAAGATCGTTAACAAATTCAGAGGCTTACATAGCAGATGAACTTTTTGCTACTGTGGATTCACTGCAAAGAGAGCTTCCAATAAAAAATGTACAAGAACCGTTAATTTTGTCAGATACCGTTGGTTTTATACAAAATCTTCCAACAACCTTAATAGAGTCTTTTAAATCTACCCTTTTAGTAGCAACTAGTGCAGACCTATTAATACATGTAGTTGATGCAGCAACTGCTATACCTCAGATGCACATAGGTACTGTTAGAAATATTCTTGAACAAATAAATGTTAGTGCAAATGAAATAATGGTATTCAATAAAATAGACAGGCTTGACAGAGCTTCGTTAAATGACCTAACTGAGAGGTATCCTCAGGCTCTTTTTATCTCATCTCTGAAAAATACTGGAATTGAAGAACTTGTAGAAAGAATTTCGAGCGAAATATATGGAGAGGTTCAACAAGATTGGTTTTTGGTGGAGCCAAAAGATTTAGAAAAAGTTAATAGATTTGGTGAAATTTTAGAAGTTACAAATAGTTCTGATTTATTACTATTAGAAATAAGAATGAGAAGTAAATTAATACACAAATTATTAGATTTGAAACTTATGAAGGAATTCAAAAATGTTAAGTGAAATTGGTTTGATTGGCCTTGGTGTTATGGGGAAAAATATTGCCCTTAATATTGCTGAAAAGGGTACCTTTGTAAAAGCATTCAATGGCTCTCGGGAAAAAATAGATGTAATTAGTGAAGAATTTGGTGGCATGTTTGCTGGATTCACAAAGTTAGAAGAGCTCATAGATAATCTTGAACGCCCCCGCAATATCTTATTAATGATTCCCTCTGGACAGCCTACTCACTCCGTCATAAACCAACTTTCAAATCTACTAGATGAGGGCGATGTAATTATTGATGGTGGCAATTCGTTTTATCAAGAAAGTGAGAACCATGGAAATATTCTTTCATCAAAGTCCATCGAATTTGTTGGTATGGGTGTTTCTGGTGGAGAAGAAGGTGCCAGACATGGACCAGCTATCATGATAGGCTCAGCTAATAATCTCAGTGATGAATTGGTTGAACTACTGACCGCAATTTCTGCAAAAGCACCTAATGATTGCATAGGGCTTTACAAAGGCCACGGATCTGGTCATTTTATAAAAATGGTACACAATGGTATTGAATATGCAGAAATGCAGCTAATTACAGAGGCTTACTATCTCTTAAAGTACGCTGAATACAGCAATATTGAGATTGCAGAGTTTTTTGAATCCCTAAAAGGGATGAATCAATCATCCTATTTAATTGAAATCACAAGTGAAATACTAAGAAAGAAAGATGGTGAAGTCTTTACTTTAGATTTGATAAAACCTTTTGCTAACAATAAGGGAACCGGAAAACTAACCATAGAAACTTCATTCGAATTAGGTATTTCAGCGCCCTCAATATACGCTGCCTACGATGCAAGAGTCCAAAGTAATGCTGCTGACACTTGGAAAAAAACTGCTAATCAAAATGAAGATACCATGTTAGAAGTCGACTATTCATTTAATAAAGTTATTAATGAATCAAACCTCAGCAAGGCTCTTTATTTTGGGAGAGTAGCTGCAATGGTTCAGGGGCTTAAAATAATTCATAAATACAGTGAAGTTAACGATTTATCTATTAACTATTCGGATATTTTTAATAACTGGAGTGGAGGATGCATTATTAGATCTCAGATGCTTGATGAGTTGTTGGAGATTAATAAAACAGCTGAAGATTTCTTAAAATCAGAATCTTTACATAATTTGTTGAAAGATAACTTAAGTGTTGTCAAAGATGTAGTCAGCAGCTCAATATTAAATAATATTTCTCTACCAGTATTATCATCCAGTCTAAGTTGGTATTTGAACTTAAGCTCTGACAGTAATCCTTCTAACTTAATTCAGGCACAAAGAGATTACTTTGGAAGCCATACTGTACAGCTATTAGATTCGGAAGAATACATACACATTGATTGGAGAGAGAATGAATAAAGCAATATTACCAAAGGTGGCAAAACCTGTACGCTACGAAGTCAAACTTGACATCGACTTATCCAACTTTAAATATACTGGTTCTCAAGATGTTGAACTTGAGATAATAAAAGAGACTAAATCTTTTGAAGTTAACGCCATAGATATTGAAATAATCAGCGCATTACTTTTTAATGAAGATGAAAAAGAATTTGATCTTACTTTTGAATACTTAAGAGACCTAGAGAGAATATCTTTTACTGCAAGTGAAAATATACCTGTTGGGAAATACTCACTACAGCTTGAATTCAATTCAACCATTACTAATGATTTAAAAGGATTTTATAAAAGCCAGTTTTTAGATTTAAATGATAATGAAAAATGGATTGCCACAACTCAGTTTGAACCGACTTCAGCAAGAAATGCTTTTCCCTGCTGGGATGAGCCTGAATATAAAGCAGTATTTTCCATATCCTTGACATCAGACGAAAAGTACCTGAGGGTATCTAATGAAAAAGTGCTCAGAGAAAATAAATTAGAGGATGGTAGGGTTGAAACATTATTTGTAGATTCAATGAAAATGTCAACCTATCTTGTAGCTTTTGTTATAGGTGAACTTGAGGTTACCGAGGTAGGCAGCATTGGTGATACACAAATAAGAATAATTCACAGACCTGGTTTTTCTCATCAAACTAGTTTTGCGGGTACTGCTGGTATGAAGATCTTAGAGTTTTTTGAAAATTATTACCAAATACCTTATCCCGGTTCAAAGCTTGATCTCATTGCTATACCTGATTTTGCCATGGGAGCTATGGAAAATGTTGGGGCGGTAACATTTCGTGAAAGCTTGCTTCTTATTGATGAGTCCAAGGCTACTCGCCAGGAACTTTCAAGGTCCGTAAGTGTTATTGCACACGAGCTTGCACATATGTGGTTTGGAGATTTAGTTACGATGAAATGGTGGGATGGTATATGGCTTAATGAAGCTTTTGCAAGTTTGATGGAAGCAATTGCAGCTAATGGAACCTATCCCGAATTCGATCAGTGGAGTGAAATGAACCTTTCTAGAAGTGCAGGATTTGGAGTTGACTCATTAAAAAACTCTCGACCTGTTGAGTTTGAAGTAGAGACTCCAGAACAAGCTGAAGAAATGTTTGATGTTCTTACATATGAAAAAGGATCGACTGTATTAAGGATGTTTGAGATGTTTGTTGGAGAAGAGGTTTTTCAAAAAGGTGTGCAGCAATATCTAAACAAATATAAATTTGAAAACACTCATTCTTCGGATTTATGGGAATCTTTAAGTGAAGCAAGTAAACTTCCTTTAAATAAAATGCTGCCAACCTGGATTAAGCAACCAGGATTTCCAATTATTAAAGTAAGTAAATCAGGTGGTAAATTTATTCTGGAACAGTCAAAATTTTTGATTGATGGCTCAACTGATGATTCACTTTGGGAAATACCTGTTAATGTCAGGTTTTTAGATACAGGAAAAGTTCATACACTTGTACAAAACTCAAAAACAATTGAATTAGACGCATTGGGCGAAATACCTTTTATCAATAATGGTGGCTGGGCTTTTTATCATGTTGTTTATGATGCCGAAATATTTACAAAGATAAAAGAAAGCTTTAATGAGCTTAATTCATTAGAAAAATATAGACTTCTAGAAGACACTTGGAAATCAGTAACTATTGGAAAGTTTTCAATTAATGAATTCTTAGAATTTTTACCAATTTATAAGTCAGAAAGAGACCCTAATATTTGGGCTTATGTAGCTGGTATAATTTCCTCTTTGTCTAAAATCCTTCCAAATGAGAGTAATGTATCCTTTGTTAATTATTTCAATGAACTTATTGATTCGATTAAAAATGATTTAGGTAAAGAAATAAAAGATTCTGATTCTATGGAAATTAAAGAATTAAGGGCAACTATTAATAAATTAATAGGAACAATAGAAAATGATGAATCTTTTGTAGATTTCTATAGCAGTAAATTCAAAGATGGAAGTATCGAAAGTATTGAAGATGGCAGCCTCTACAACACTACCTTATACATCTCTGCACTAGATCCAGAAATAAAAATTGAACATTTTTTGGAGAAATTCTTAAATGCAGGATCACCACAGATTGAAGGAAGGTATAGGGCAATTCTAGGAGTAGTTAGAGACCCTAATGCTGGCAAAATCATTGTTCAGTCAATGCTAGATGGCACAATAAGAGGGGCCGATTGTCCGTATATCTTGGCATCAATGATTGCAAATAAAGTTACGGGGAAAGACTCTTGGAATGAGATTAAAGATAATTATTCAGGTTTATTAGGGGTTATGCCAGAATGGACAGCCTCTAGAATACTTTCTGGTCTTGATGCGATTTTTGACCGCGAGCTGGGAGATGATATAAGATCATTCATAATGGCAAATCCTTTACCGTCAGCAGAAAAACTTATGGCGCAAAAATTAGAAAAGCTTGAAGCTAATATGAATCTAGTGATACATATAAATAGTACTTTGGATGAAAGTATCCTTGAAAAATAATATAAGAATAGGAGATAAGAAATGAAACCTAGAATAGCCGTATTTTTACAACCTCAGCACGCTGAATATGATCAGATTAGACAGGCTGCAATAGAGGCTGAGGAAATAGGAGCAGATGCTATTTATAATTGGGATCATTTCTACCCTCTCTACAAAGAAGATGGTACTCAGTGGGGTGAAGGCGAAAGAAGAGAAGGAAAACACTTTGAATGTTGGACAATGCTATCCAGCTGGGGAGAGGTCACAAGTAAAGTTGATATAGGGCCACTTGTAACTTGTAACTCTTATAGAAATCCTGAACTACTTGCAGATATGGCAAGAACTGTCGATCATATCTCAAACGGACGAGCAATATTGGGTATTGGTTCAGGTTGGTTTGAACAAGATTATGAGGAATACGGTTATGAGTTTGGTACTGCAATTTCCCGACTTCATGCACTCGAAAGATCTCTTGAAAGAATTGTTAAGAGAATGAAGGAGCTTAATCCCCAGCCTAAGAGAAAAATACCAATATTAATTGGTGGTGGTGGTGAAAAAGTTACCCTTAGAATCACTGCTCAATACGCTGATATCTGGCATGGTTTTGCTACAAAAACTGAAGAAAGATCAGGTATAGAAACTGTGGCTCATAAGAATAAAGTCCTAGATAATTGGTGTAAAGAAATTGGTAGAGATCCCAAAGAGATTAAGAGATCGATTGGTATTGATATAAAAAGAATTGATTTAGCTGATGAACTTATTGAAGCTGGAGCAACAGAAGTAACTCTTGCGGTAAATGGTCCTGGATATGATTTAACTGACGTTAAAGAGTGGATAGCCTGGAGAGACTCCAAGAATTAAAAATAAATGGATATTTTAATTATTCTCCTTGGCCTTGCTGTAGGTTTCATCCTTTTAGTAAAAGGTGCTGATGTAATGGTTAAGTCTGCTGTTCAAATTGCGGTGAAGCTTAACATTCCCCAATCTATAATTGGTGCAACTTTTATTGGTTTTGGTACTTCAGCACCTGAACTTTTTGCAAGTACAGGTGCTGCTTTGAATGGAAATTTATCACTTGGTATAGGAAATATAATCGGTTCAAATATTGCGAATTCACTACTAGTGGTTGCTGTATTGTATCTTTTTATCGATAAGTCTTACAACAAAAAAATTAAGCTAAATCCTACTTCATCCTTCTGGATGATGATTGTTACAACAGTTTTTGTATCTAGTTACATGTTGATTAATGAATTTCCACTAGTTCTTGGTGTTACTTTGTTAGTACTCGTATGTGCGATAACTTACAAATTGGTAAATGAAGAAGCTATTGACGAAGAGGAATATTTAGATGAGGTTATTGCTAATGTGTGGCCAAAAGCATTGCTATCTCTGACTGCAACAATATATGGAAGCTCATTGGTTGTTGATAATGCAATACAACTAGCTGAATTATTTGGCATTTCATCGATAGTTATTGGCGTTACAGTGGTCGCACTCGGAACCAGCCTTCCGGAGGTGGCTGGAACTATTTCTGCTGCGAGATTAAAAAAACCTGATTTAGTTTTTGGAAATATTTTTGGATCTAATTTATTTAACATTGGGCTTGTTGGAGGTGCTTCTATAATAATTCAACCAGGAAACATAGAATCTGATGTAACTATTCAGATGTTTATGATGTACTTTATCTCTCTAGTAGTAATTATAGTTTCAAGGGGTACCGTTAAAAGAAGTCCATTGGTGGGTTACTCTATGTTGGCGGCTTATGCTTTGTTTATAGTCAGCCTGTTCTAATATTCTTAAATCTTAAAAAGACAATCAATCCTATAGTAGCCAGGGTTGCTCCTCCGATTTGATTCCATGTAAAGCTACCAATTGTTGCATCACCCATTCCAAATCTTAAAGTGTCTAATATCATTCGCTGTACCCCATACCATATTGCCCAAAGACCTATCCATGAACCACTTCCTAAATTTAGATTTTTTTGTAAATACCTAAATATGAAAAAGAAAATTGTTGCAAGAATTAAATCATACATGGCAACATGATGAAAAGTACCACATGAAACTTCTGGTGCTACGCACTCGAGTGCATTGTGTTGGGGGGCAACATCATAACCGGGTTTAATCTCATATCCAAAAACAAAATCAGTTGCTCTACCAAGATGCTCTACGATTGCAAGATCTCCTATTCTTCCAATTGCAATGCCCATAATTAAAGCTGGGGCAGCATAATCACTATAAGTATTAAATTCTGCTTTACCTATTATTACAATTCTTAAATATGCTGCAATGATACCTCCCGACATGCCTCCCATTATTGAATAGCTACCGGCCACAGAAAATACATCATCTAAACCGTATCCCGGATCTCCAATATGAGCGGGAATAGTGAAAAACCTAGCGCCAATAATTGCACCAAAGATTGCCCAAGTAAACGCATCTGAAAACAACTGATCATCATGTCCATCCTTTTCACACAACTTGATGGCATATGTAGATCCAAAATAAAATCCTACTGCAGCAAATACTCCGTGCAGCGAAAATGCCACTGGCCCTAGCTGTGTAATTGGGATTGGAGGGTATGTAATGGCAAGGAATATTTCGTTCATGTAACAACACCTCTTAAAGTCCACATTATGTCTGCAACTATTCCTAAAAATATAACAGCTAGATAAGTATTTGAAAAGACAAAATATTTAATTGGTTGTATATTTTTTTTATAAAGGCTAAAAGATTTATACATAAGATTTGTTCCTAATGAAATCGATATTAACAAATACACAATACCTAATTGTAAAACCGGGGCTGCAGCTATTGATATCAAAACTGTAGCACAGGAATAAATTGCAATATATATAGATGACCTTTCGTGAGTTTCTTGGGTGGGGAGCATTGGAAAATCTGCATTTTTGTAGTCAGACTCATTTTCTATAGAGAGTGCCCAAAAATGTGCCGGTGTCCACATGAAAACAAGTAGAAATAGTAACCAAGCTCCTACGTCAAGTGTACTTCCTGTTGCCGTCCATCCAATTAATACTGGAGCTGCTCCTGCCGCTCCACCTATTACAATATTTTGATTTGTTCTGGGCTTTAAAATCAATGTATAAACAAATATATAAAACTGATTTGCAATAAGACCTATTAATGCTGCTGTTGGGGTAGTCAAGAAATATAAAACCATAAAACCAATTACACCCATCACTATAGAGTAAATTATGGCACTAGACTTTTTAAGATCTCCGGTAACGAGGGGTCTATCTGAAGTTCTTGTCATAAGTTTATCTCTATCTATTTCGAATACCTGATTCATCACATTTGCGCTTACTGCTAGCAATGTTCCTCCGATTAAAGTGTAAGCAACCAGATTTAACGGGGGCATAGAGTAGAGAGAAACAATCATGCTTGGGACAGTAGTAACAAGTAGCAGCTCTACAACTCTTAATTTAGAGAGTTTTATATATTTTTTTACCAAAGAAATTTTGTTTGATAACATTAACTCATACTACTTATGATTACACTATATATAGTTTGAACGCTATCCTAAAGGGTTGTTTGTGAATAAAATGTTTAGACATAAGAAAATTTATTGGTTGAGTTTTATCTTTCTATCCTCGTGTATAGAAGATGCTCCACTTGATTCATTGAGTCCAGCGGGTCCTTATTCAAGGAGTATAGATGAACTTTTTTGGCTCACCTTTTGGATTGCTGTAGGCGTTTTCGTAATCGTTCAAGGTGCATTACTTTTTTCGGTATTTTATTTTAAAGAAAGGGAAGGAAGCCCTGAACCAAAACAAATTCATGGAAATAACTTTTTAGAAATACTTTGGACCATAATTCCAGTTATGATCTTAGCTGCCATAGCTGTCCCAACCGTACAAACTATTTTTGATCTAGCTCGAGAACCTGAAGATGCATTAAAAATTGAAGTTATAGGACATCAGTGGTGGTTTGAATACAAATATCCAGACTTTGGTATTACAACTGCCAATGTTTTAGTGATACCAGAAGATCAACCTGTCAGACTTGAGATGTGGTCAAATGATGTATTACACAACTATTGGGTTCCAAAGTTAAATGGGAAGAAATACTTAGTACCAGGACAAAAAACTTATCTTAATCTTCAGGCAGATTCTCCTGAAGAATTTTGGGCTCAGTGTGGAGAGTATTGTGGTTTAAGTCATTCAAAAATGCGCGGGCGTGTAATTTCTATGACTGAAGCGGATTTTGCATCTTGGGTTGAAAATGAACAGTCTTATGCTGAGAAAGAATTACCTGAGTCCTCATTGGCCGCTGAGGGGCAACTTGTTTATCTAAATGCAGGTTGTACACAGTGTCATGTAATTGATGGTGTATGGGATGTCCAAGGAGATAGAATTGCTCCAAACTTGACTCACTTTGCAAATAGAAATGTATTTGCTGGTGCAGCATTAAAAAACAATCGAGAAAATCTAACAAAATGGCTTGCAAATCCTGCCGAGATAAAACCCGGTACTTTCATGCCTAATCTAGAATTAACTGAGAAAGAAATAAATGCACTAATTGCATATTTAGGAACACTTAAATGACAAAGATTATACAACCTAAGAAACAATCTAATATTTTTAAAAGACCCTCTTCTGAAACAGGTATCTGGAGCTGGATTACTACTGTAGACCACAAACGTATAGGAATAATGTACGGCTATGCAGCATTTTTCTTTTTATTAGTTGGAGGAATTGAAGCTCTTTTGTTGAGAATACAGCTTGCATCACCTGATAATAACTTTTTAAGTGCGGCTGAATATAATGCAATGTTCACCATGCATGGAACAACCATGATATTTCTTGCGATCATGCCAATTAGTGCAGCATTTTTTAACTACTTACTTCCTTTACAAATTGGAGCCAGAGATGTCGCTTTTCCAAGATTGAATGCACTTTCTTTCTGGATTTTTATATTTGGTGGTGTGTTTCTATACTCAACTTTTCTATTTGGAACTGCTGGAGCACCAGAAGGTGGTTATCTAGCAGAAGAGGTAAGTCGCCTTGGCTCTGCTCCGAACGGAGGTTGGTTTGGCTATCAACCTAATGCCGGAATGAAGTACTCTCCCGGTACAGCTATGGATTATTGGGCGATTGGATTACAAATACTTGGTATTGCTTCTTTAGTTTCAGCTTTTAACTTCATAACAACAATTCTTAATATGAGGACAAAGGGGATGCGATTCATGAGGATGCCAGTTTTCACTTGGATGACCTTTGCCGTTTCTTTTTTACTAGCATTCTCTCTACCAATAATTGCAATAGCTTTATTCTATGTAACTTTCGATAGACAATTTGGAACAACTTTCTTTTTAACAGAAGGTGGAGGAGACCCAATACTCTGGCAACATTTATTCTGGCTCTTTGGCCATCCTGAGGTTTATATCCTAATACTTCCTGCCTTTGGTATTGTTTCTGAAGTACTCCCTACATTTTCCAGAAAACCACTCTTTGGTTATCCTGCAATAGTATTTGCTGGTTTCGGAATTGCATTTATTGGATTTGGAGTCTGGGCACATCATATGTTTGCTTCAGCAATAAGTCCAGTGGCGCAAGCTGGGTTTGGTCTGTCTACTATGGTTATTGCTGTGCCAACAGGTGTTAAGATATTTAATTGGCTTGGAACTATATGGGGTGGCAAGTTAAGTATGAAAACTCCTATGCTTTTCTCTTTAGGATTTATTGGAATGTTTTTAATTGGTGGTTTAAGTGGTGTGACTCACGCTATTGTTCCAGCTGACACACAACAGACAGATACCTACTATGTAGTTGCCCACTTTCACTATGTTTTATTTGGCGGTGCAATGTTTGGTATCTTTTCGGGTCTTTATTATTGGTTTCCAAAAGTTTGGGGGAAGATGTATAACGAGACCCTTGGAAAAATACATTTTTGGTTGATGATGATTGGGTTTAATCTTACTTTCGGGCCAATGCATTGGCTTGGACTACAGGGTCAAGTTAGAAGAACCTGGGTTTATGCAGAAGAAACAAATTTAGCATTCTGGAACTTAATAGTTTCTATAGGTGCATTCATAATTGCTCTTTCAATTTTAGTATTCATGGCAAACTGGATTTATTCTAGAAGAAAAGGTCCTGAAGCTGGTTTTGATCCCTGGGATGCAAGGACAATTGAGTGGAGTATACCTTCCCCTACACCCGTATGGAACTTCTCAAAAGCTCCAGAAGTAAAGTCTCTTGATGATTTCTGGCACATGAAATATGACGAAGATGAAGAGGGCCGACCTGTTAAAAGAGACACCGCTGATGCTCTTTTGCTTGAACTAGAAGAAGAAGGGTTGAATCCAAAAGAAGATATAGAACTTCCAAACCCATCATATTTTCCTATAATTTTGGCGTCTGGCTTACCATTTCTCGGATATGCCGTTATTTATAAGTCCCTTCCTTTAGCAATAGTAGGTGTCTTATTAATACTTATAGGTAGTTTTGGTTGGGGCACAGAACCTCTAGAAGAAGAGTTTACAGAAGATACTGAAAATGAGTGATTCTCACTCTTACCCGCACGAACCTACAGGGGTTGAGACGAGAAAACTTGGGATGTGGGTATTTCTTTCTACCGAAATATTATTCTTTGGAACGTTAATAACCACATTTATGATTTTTAAAGGGAGAGACTTTCCAGGGATTAAACTTTCTGATGTTTACGACATACCTTTTACATCTGTTAGCTCTTTCGTATTGTTAATGAGCTCTTTGACTATGGTTCTTGCTCATAATGCTTTAGAGAATGGTGATCAGGAAAAGACAAGAGTCTGGTTGCTCTCCACTGCAATGTTGGGTGCTGTTTTTTTAGCTGGACAAATCTATGAGTTTACAGAGTTCTATCATGAAGGATTCGTGCTTTCTTCAAACATATTCAGCTCGACTTTTTATGTTTTGACGGGTTTTCATGGTCTTCATGTATTTATAGGCGTAGTTCTTCTTATCGCCCTCTGGAGCATAGGTCAAAGACAAAATGGACTCTCTTTAGATGGTGGTATGAATCTAGAATTTGTAGCCTTGTATTGGCATTTTGTTGACATCGTTTGGATTGTACTTTTTACAGTTGTGTACTTAATATAATGTCTGTTGATCACAAACCCCATCCAAAGCCAGTTCAGTATGTTCAAATAGCTCTAGTTTTAGGTGTATTAACAGCTATCGAAGTTGCCTTATATTACACCGAAGACGTAGTTGGAGTGTTTACTGATCCGTTGCTTATAATTTTAGCTGTTGGAAAATTTGTGATTGTAGTTGGCTGGTTTATGCACTTGAGATTTGAAGATTCATTAATTAATAAATTTTTTACAGGTGGAATGATTTTAGCTCTTATTCTATTTGCTATTGTTATGTTTGAAAGAGCAGCAGCAAACTTTATTTAATGGAAAATCTAGTTTGGCACCCTCATTATGATGTCTGGGCACTTATTGTTACATTAATAATTTTTTTTGAATACTCCACTGATAGTTCTTCAATAAAAAAGAGCAAAAGAAAATCATGGTATTCTGGTCTTTTTATCTTATGGCTTTTTACGGATTGGCCAATTCATGATATTGGTGAAAAATACTTGTTTTCGGTTCACTCAGCTGAACACTTAGTTTTAGCATTGATTGCTCCCCCTCTTTTGCTTAATGGTTTAAATAGTGCTCAAAAGAAACTTATTTCGATCAGACCTTTAATTGCCTTATTGCAAATTACTACCAAACCTGTTGTTGCATTTTTCTTATTTAATTTCGTCATGGTTGGAATGCATTGGACAACGGTTATAAACCTTATGGTTACAAATACTATTTTTCATTTTTTTATTCATGGTGTAATGCTTTTAGTCTCTCTAAATATGTGGATTCCTGTTATTGGTCTCACCAAAGAGATTAAACAATTAAGTAATCCTGGAAAAATAGCTTACCTTTTTATGCAATCATTACTACCAACAATTCCCGCTAGCTTTTTAGCTTTTGGAACTGAACCACTTTATTCTGCATACCTCGAAGTTGATAATATTTTTAATGTTTCCGTAATTAACGATCAAACCATGGCTGGTCTTGTTCTGAAACTTGGCGGAGGATTGATACTCTGGATCTTTATACTTATAACTTGGATGAAATGGTACAAAACTGAAAAAACCTTTGATGATGTAGTTAGAACTTCCACTAACGACTAAAATTTGATAAGAACATTATGGATGAAAAACTTATAGAAGAGATTAGCAACACTACTGGTGTTCCTCAAATGCTTGTCTCTAGGTCAGCGCAGGCAAGAGCAGAAGCAAATGGTACAGATGTAAATGCAGTTCTATCTAGCTGGTCAGGTGGTACACCCACAGAAGTTGCCCCTACACCTGTTATCGAAGAAGCTGTGGTAGCACCTGTTATCGAAGAAGCTGTGGTAGCACCTGTTATCGAAGAAGCTATTGAACCTCCTGCAGACCTATTTTCAAAAATTGGCCGTGCAGTCCAATATGGTGCGCTCTTTGGAGTTGTAACTGGATTCATACAAGCAATTGCCATTAGCACTTATCTTTATGATGGGTTAATCCTCGAATCCGAAACTTTTAACCTTATAACCGACTATCAAAAAACTACTTATATTGCTGCCCTTACTGCATTAACAACATTTTTTGGAGTTCTCAATACTGTAAACATTAAAAAATTATTAGAGTCAAATTTTATTGGACACGGGATAAAAACAACAGATAGAGAGTCTATTTTTCAAGGAATTGGTTTGGGACTTATTTTTGGATCCATCTCCGGATTCTTTATAACTTCTTCGATTGGGCAAACTATTGAACCAATCCTTCCTGAAGATCCTACTGTTTTCCTATTACCAGTTTTCGGCTCCTTCTGGAGGATACTTTTGCTTTCTACTATATTTCAGGCTCTAATTTCCATGCTTTCAGTGGTTTTGGGAGTACCCAAGGGACTTGACGTTTTTGAAGAAGAGGAAGCACAAATTATAAGAAATAGAATTACGGGTTCCGCTGTCATACCTTTAAGCGCAATCATGGTTGGTGGTTTAATAGCATTTTTAATTGCACAAGTTTTCATAAACTTTCATGATTACGCACCGCTCTTTGCATTGATAATCTCAGCAGCAATATTGACATTTTCTGCTGTGATGAGTGCTGGTCCAAAAATAAAAATTACAAAAAATGAAGTACTTATTACTGCCCTTGGAATAATCACACTTACGGTCATCATCGCCTCTGTTGCTGCTAGTCAACTTTAACTTTTTATGATGAATGAAGCTTTTGATGAACTTGAAAGTATAAAAAGCTATATTGAATCAGATCGTTGGAAAAATATCTCTAGAAGATATTCGTCAAATGACATAAAAAAATTAAGAGCTCCTTTTGAAACAATTAGCCCCATATCAAAAACTGGAGCTGAAAAGCTCTGGTCACTTTTAAACAGAGATGATCAATTTATTTCTGGGCTAGGTGCGATAACAACTCAACAAGCACTACAAATGTTCAACCTAGATTATGAATTTATTTATGTAAGTGGGTGGCAGGTAGCTGCAGAAAGTAACGGCGGAACGAACACATATCCAGATCTATCTCTATACCCTTCAAACAGTGGTCCAAATTTTGTAGAAAAAATTAATAACACGCTATTAAGAAAAATGGTTGAATTAGAAAAAAAAGCTGTACCTCCAGTTATCGCTGACGCTGAATCAGGTTTTGGTGGCGTCTACAATGTCTTTGAATTAACTTCTCAATTTATTAAATCAGGAGTATCGGGATTACATTTTGAAGACCAGCTAGCTTCTGAAAAAAAGTGTGGGCACATGGGTGGAAAAGTAGTGATTCCAACCCATGAATATATAAACAAATTAACTTCGGCAAGACTTGCTTCAGATGTTCTTGGATCTCCGATTGTTCTTATAGCAAGAACAGATTCATTAAATGCAAAACTAATGACTTCTGATTTTGATGAAACTGATAGACCCTTTTTAAGTAATAAAAGATCATCTGATGGTTATTACCCAATTGTGAAAAATGAAGAAATGGCAATCACAAAATCTTTAGCTTATGCAAAATATGCTGATGTTATTTGGTGTGAAACAAACACCCCTGATCTTGGATTTGCGCAAGAATTTGCATCAGAAATAAAAAAACATTACCCTGACAAAATTCTTGCCTATAACTGCTCTCCGTCTTTTAACTGGACAGATAAATTTACAGATATAGAGATAACAAATTTTCAAAAGAATCTCTCTGAATTTGGTTATAGACTGCAATTTGTTTCTTTAGCTGGTTTTCATTCAATGTCTAGCTCTATGTATAACCTGGCAAATAATTATAAAGGTGGAAACATGAAGGCAATTGTTGACTTGCAAGAGTATGAATTAAAACTCTCCAAAGAAGGATATACAGCTATTAAACACCAGCAAGAAGTTGGTGGAGATTATTTCGAATCTATTGGGGAAATAGTTATGGGTAATGATTCAGAACTTCTTTCTAAGAAAAACTCCACAGAAGAGACCCAATTTTAATAGAATACATCTATGGAAAATTTTAAAAATAAAACAATAATCATGAGTGGTGGCTCTAGAGGTGTAGGTCTAGAGATTGCAAAAACATTGGGTAAAGATGGAGCAAATGTAATCATATTAGCAAAAACTACTGAACCTCATCCAACCCTGCCTGGAACTATTTATACAGCTGCCGAAGAAATCGAGGCAGTCGGAGGAAATGCCTTACCTGTGGTTTGTGATATAAGATTCGAAGAACAAGTTGCTTCAGCTGTTGCCCAAGGTGTAGAAAAATTTGGAGGAATCGATATTTGCATAAATAATGCAAGTGCAATTCACTTGTCTGATACTGTAAACACTCCTATGAAAAGATATGACCTAATGCATAATATTAATGTACGTGGAACATTTCTATTAAGTCAACAATGTATTCCGCATCTAAAGAAAAGTGAAAACGCACATATTTTGACTTTATCACCACCTTTGGATATTTCTAGAAAATGGTTTGGGATTACCTTGGCTTACACAACAGCTAAATATGGAATGTCTTTGGTAGCCCACGGACTTGCTGAAGAATTTCAAAAAGATGGTATTGCTTCAAATTGCTTGTGGCCAAGGACATCTTTAGATACAGCAGCCGTTAGAAATGTTATTGGTGCAGAATTGGTAAAAGGGTCTAGAAAACCATCTATATACGCAGACGCTGCATATGCAGTACTAAAAAGAGATTCCTCAACCTGTACAGGAAATTTCTTTTTAGACCAAGATGTTTTAGAAGAAGAGGGTGTTACGGACTTTGATCAATATGCTATTGATTCAGATGCGACACTGGTTTCAGACTTTTTTGTTGATGATAATCCTGAAGACTGGATTCAAGCTTTATAGTATTGTCTTTCAGGCATATTTGGTAACCTAAATGAAACTGCCCACCCCTTGTTTTTCAGATAAGGGCGAAATTATGTTTTACTAGATTTTGAATCCTGAATAATTAAATTATCGAATAGATAACAATAAAATGTAGAATTGCAGCCACTGAAACAAAAGAATGCCAAACTTCATGATATCCAAAAATTTTTGGTGCTAGTTTTGGATACTGTAGACCAAAACTAGTTGCACCAATAATGTAAAGTAAAATGCCTAAAATCATCAGAATGCTGTTAGCTGTAGTAAACATATCAAACATCCTCAATAGATAAGGTAGGAGGATAAGACTCATACATACATATACAGCTACATTTACAAATGTATTAATATTCGGGAAATAAATAATTTGTAAAGCACCCAACAAAGCAACACACCAAATTAAAATCAGTAAGATTAATCCATCTGGCCACGGAGTGATTAAAAGTGCTAAAGGTGTCGCTGTTCCAGCAATCATTATGAAGATTCCAATATGATCCAACTTTCTCATTCTTTTTTTTGTTAATTTATTCCAGTCGAATTTGTGGTAGAGGGCACTAAATCCAAACATCATCATTACAGCAGCCGAATAAATTGCTGTAGCAACATACTCAGATGCATTACTACTCTTAATAATTAGGGGTGGGCACGCCCCGACAGCAATAAAAAACATAGCCTGGTGAAAAGTCCCTCGAAGTAATGGTTTTTGTCTTTCCATAATGACAATAATAATAAACCATCAGCAATAACAGAATTCGTATCAAATCATTAAGTTTGTTTGTAAAGACTAATAGAGCCTATTTTTATTGTGGCCAGAGGCAGAATCGAACTCCCGACCCCTTGTTTTTCAGACAAGTGCTCTACAGACTGAGTTATCTGGTTTTCTCTTTCTTTTTATTTAATGCACGTTGGGTAGCATTAAGTTCAGATTTTCTTAACCTTATTGACTCTGGTGTGACTTCTACAAACTCACCCTCTGAAATAAATTCTATGCATTGATCTAAAGACATTAGTTGTGGGGGTCTAAGTGGGATTGTTTCATCTGATCCTGACGCGCGATGGTTTGTAAGTTTCTTTTCTTTTGTAATATTTACCTCTAAATCGCCTTCATTATTTCTTTCTCCGATAATCATTCCCTCAAATACTTCTGTACCTGGAGGGATGAAAAGAATACCTCTGTCAACCATTGCAAGACTTGCGTAAGGGGTGACCTTTCCATTTCTATCAGAAATCAATACTCCATTTGTTCTTTGAGGTATTTCACCAGCCCATGGTGAGTATCCATCAAATAAAGAGTTCATTATGCCTGAACCTCTTGTATCTGTTAAGAATTGATTCCTAAAACCAATTAAACCCCTAGAGGGAATTGAGAATTCAAGAGTTGCTCTTCCAAAACCATTATTCATGAGATTTGTCATTTTGCCTTTTCTCTTAGAAAGCTTTTCTGTAACTACGCCTACATAGTCTTCGGGTGTATCAATAAAAACTTTTTCCATGGGTTCACTTTTTTTTCCATCAATTTCTTTAACGATGACTTCAGGTCTAGAAACCATAAACTCGTACCCTTCTCTTCTCATGGTTTCAATTAGTACTGCCATTTGAAGCTCTCCTCGACCCCTAACCTCAAAAACATCTGTTTTCTCACTTGGGATAATTTGCAAAGATACATTACTTAAGATTTCTTTCTGTAACCTATCACTGATATTTCTTGAGGTTACATATTTACCTTCTCTACCCGCAAATGGTCCATTGTTTACATGGAAAAAAATTGAGACTGTTGGTTCATCAATTTCAATTCTTGGAAGAGGATTTGGATCCTCATTACTAGAAATGGTGTCGCCAATCTGTACATTATCTATACCGGCAATAGCAATAATGTCTCCTGATTCAAGTGTGTCGACTTTTACCTTTTCAAGGCCTTTAAATGTGTACATAGCTGAAAACTTTTGATTATTTACTGTTTGCTCTTTTCCACATAAACTATATTGTTTATTCATCTCAAGTATTCCGTTGTCCAACCTCCCTATGGCAACCTGACCGACATAGGAGTCATAAGAAAGGTTAGTTACTAAAAATTGTGGATTAAGGGAGTCGTCCGTATTGGGCCCACTAAAAAAAGTGGTTATTAGATTTAATAATGGGATTAGATCGTTTGACTCGTCACTTAAAGACTCATGAGCAATACCATCTTTTGCATTCGTGTAGATGATTGGAAATTCTATCTGTTTATCGTTTGCGTCTAAATCAATAAACAAATCATATACTTCTTCTACTACCTCATCAATTCGAGCATCTGGTCTGTCAATTTTATTAATGACCAAAATTACAGGTAAATCTCTTTCTAGTGCTTTTTTCAAAACAAATCTTGTTTGGGGTAACGGACCTTCACTGGAGTCAACCAAGAGAAGTACTCCATCTACTAAATTGAGACTTCTTTCGACCTCTCCACCAAAATCAGCATGGCCTGGGGTGTCTACAATATTAATTTTTATATCGTTATAGTGAATTGCCGTATTTTTTGAGGTTATGGTAATGCCTCTTTCTTTTTCAAGATCTCCTGAGTCCATTACTCTATCTTCTAATACTTGATGGTCGCTAAATGTCCCACTTTGCTGTAGAAGTCCGTCAACTAAAGTTGTTTTTCCATGGTCAACGTGTGCGATGATTGCAATATTTCTAATTGTTTCTTTTGCCATAAGGAAGTAAGTATAGGGTTGTTATATTTTATAAATATTTTTGATTTTTTATTTAAAACTAGTCTAATTTCCAAAAAAGTCGATAATATTTTCCCAAGCTTTTACATCAACTCTATAAAACTCTGAATATGAACACTTACTGCAAGTAATTACATAAAATTTCTGATTTTGAACATTAAAAAATTTTGATAGTCCACCACTAGTCATTGAGACTTTCTCTCTTGTGTGTGATGTCGAGACGAATTCTTTGTTGCGTGTTTTATCTTTCTTGTCCTGAATTGAACCAGAGGTACTACATTTTGGGCAAACCCATACTTTGCTATCCATGCCATCATATTACTTGCTAAAATAGTGACGTGATTAAGCATTTTAAATTAACCCTTTTAATAATCTTTTTGGCTGCATGTGGCAATGGAGATGCGTCTTCTGAGGGTTCGCTAGTAATTAGGATAGTTGATGATGAGTTTTCGCCAAAAGTCATCAATGTACCTGTAGGTTCAACTGTGGTTTGGGAGTCCGGTGGTTCTAATAATCATAATGTAATCGCAAGTGATGGTTCTTGGCAGGCAATTTCTTCAGATTATTTTGAATACGGAATTATTACCAAAGGTGATCAATATGAATATACATTTGATGAACCTGGTATTTATGAATACTACTGCCCGTATCATGGAACAAATAACAAAGGCATGGTTGGGACAATAATTGTAGGCGATGTTGAATATACAGCTCCTGTTGAAGAAGTTGATTATGTGATGAGTACAAATGTATTAGAAGTTGGTGCAGGTAAGAGTTTTGAGACTATCCAAGATGCAGTAGATGATGCTTTTACTGGAGATTTAATACTGATAAGTCCAGGTGTTTATAACGAAAGTGTCACAGTAACTACCCCTTATTTAACAATTAGAGGTACTGATAGAAACTCAGTAATCATTGATGGTGAATTTATGAGGGAAAATGGAATTCAAATTTATGACACAGATGGTGTAAGTGTTGAAAATCTATCAGTGCGGAATTTTTCCCTGAATGGTGTTTACTGGAACGGATCAAAGGGTTTCAAGGGATCATATTTAACGGTTTACAATAATGGCGATTACGGTGTTTATGCATTTGACTCAACAGATGGAATATTTGATAATATATACGCCTCTGGTCACCCTGACAGTGGAATTTACATTGGACAATGTTATCCTTGTAATTCATTAATTTACGATAATGTAATTGAAGGAAATGCTCTTGGGTACTCTGGAACCAACGCCGGAGGCCATCTTTATTTATACAATAATATTTGGCAAAATAATATGTCAGGAATTGTACCAAATACATTAGATTCTGAACTAAATCCTCCAGGTAGAGAGACAACAATAATAGGTAATTTAGTTATCGATAATAATAATTACAATGCTCCTACCAACCGTTTCGGCTTAGTAGCAAAAGGGATGGGAATAGTTGTACCTGGAAGAGTTGGCGACATTATAGAAAAGAATATTGTCATTAATCATGATAAATATGGAATAGTTGCTAGTCCTATGCTTGATGCGAAATTATATTTTTCGCAACATGTTCAAGTAAAAGATAATGTTGTTCTTGATTCAGGCTACACAGATTTGGCACTGGCAGGACCTTGGGGTCCGGGGAATTGCTATGAGGGTAATGTCTATCAAACTTCGACACCACCTCTTCTTGAACAGCTACATAATTGTTCATCTATTGAAGAGGGTGGTCTTTTATCAAGATTTCCTCTTCAAGGTGATGTTTCAGGGCTAATGATGCTTGCCGGATTTTTTGCAGATGCACAAAATCAAGAACTTGATAAAAATAGATACAAAGAGTACCCGTGGCCAAAAGAACAAACAAATATGACATTTCAGAATATCAATCTACCTAATCCGGCTGTGAATCTTTTTTATGTTCCAGATTTAGAGGCAATAACACTTCCCTATGACCTAATGGATGACCAAAATTTAGATAATTTATATGAAGCAAAAAAGGAGATAATAATGAGTGGAGTGCCCATTTCAAGTCCAAGTATTTGGCAGTTATTGTTTCAGTTATATGGATACTTGATGCCGTTTGTGCTTTATTCAGCATGGACAGCTCTTGCGTTGTATGATTTAAACACTAACAAGCAAGTTGAAGGTGCAAAAAAATATATATGGTTAGCTGTTGTATTTTTAGTACCATTCTTCGGAGTTCTTGCATACCATTTGATTGGACCAAGCTCTATATCGAGAACAATGAAATACGCAGCTATTGGAGGAGGACTAATAAGTTACTTACTAATCCTCATCCTTACAGCTGTTATAAGTGGTCTAGTTTAGTTATAAAGATATAACTTGATCAGGCATGTTGCCAGATAAGGCTTGGTACAAGTCTGGGAAACAACCTGCGGCTACTCCCTCAACTGTTCCTTCAGGGGTATAACCACCCTCTGCATTTTTAGATGCAAGACCTCGTTGGTTTGCACATTGATCACACATCATCAATAGCATTCCTTTTTCGGAAGCAACTTTTGCTAGTCTTTCTCCTTTAGGATTTCCTTTCTGAAGCAACATTGTATTGTCGTCAAAAAAGAAAATACCTACTACTTCAACACCATGGTTATCAGCTTCTAGTTGTGGAAGTATCATCTCTCCAACTTTGTAATTAGCCGCATTTGGCGAATTAAGAACGTAAGCAACTTTCATTTTTAATACCTTTCATGTTGTTTTGATATATTATAAAAGGGCTATGGTTTATGAAAAAACTTTATGTTACGGAACTTTAAATCCTGATCTTATATATTTTATTGACGATCTTCCTGAGGCTGGAGGAGATGTTAGAAGTAATAATTACAATATCAGAGCTGGTGGAACTGCAATAAACTGTGCTGAAAATATTGCCAACTGGGGAATGTCTGTTTCTGTTCTAGGTAACAGTATTGGTAAAGATGCTCTAGGTGAATATTTGCTGAGTGAGCTGAGAGATAAAAATATTTTACATGAAGAAATAATCTTGAATGATAGTCCAACTCCGACATGCTCTATCTTTGTTGATAGAGATGGTGAAAGAACTATTGTGTCTTCGGGTTATTCAAACTGCACCTGGAATAAGCTCTCTGAAGTAAAAAACTTTCAGTCTCTTCTTGTTGACAGGTACTCCATACCTAACATTAAGAACTCAATAACTGAAATTAAAAAAAGTGGTGTTTTCGTTGTCCAAGCAGGATACGAATATCCAATTGATTATGAAATTGATTTTTTGGTTGTTAGTAAAGATGAGATAGACGTAATAGAAGCTGAAAATTTATTGAATAACGAACTTGTATCAAGAATATTGTTAACACACTCCAACTTGCCTGCAAGATTAATCAGCTCGGAAGGTGCTATAGAGATTACACCACCTGACTTTAAAACTATTAATGCAACAGGGGCAGGAGATGTAACAGCTGCTTATATTGCCGCAAATGGAGTTGAGGATATCATTTCAACTATAAAAAATGCATGTGCTGCGGGGGCCATCTTAGCGGGTACAGGTGAACTACCTACCCTTGAAAAAATAGCTGAAATATCAGAACTTGTAGATGTTAGTCCAAGATAAAAATTGGGCGTTTTCTTTACTTTATAGTAAAATTTAATAATGGCTGTAAATTATAAAGCTCCAGTAAAAGACATCGTATTCGGGTATCAAGTTATTAATTCCTACGACGTTCTTTCAAAAATTAGTCAATTTAGCGATTTTTCAGAAGATATTGTTATCCCAACAATGGAAGAGTGTGGAAAGTTTGCAGAAGAAGTCTTAGCGCCAATTAATGCAGTAGGCGATGAAAAGGGCGCAACAATAAATGATTCTGTTGTAACTATGCCCGAAGGATTTGTTGATGCCTATAAGAAATTTGCTGAAGCAGGTTGGTCATCTATTTCACTTCCTTCTGAGATAGGTGGTGGTGGTATGCCTGTCGTTCTATCTGGTGGAACACTAGAAATTCTAAGCTCTGCAAATTTGGCATTTGGCTTGGCTCCCGGACTAAGTGCAGGAGCAATTTCAGCTCTTAATTTTCATGGAAGCCAAGAACAAAAAGATAAATTTCTTCCAAAACTAGTTTCTGGTGAATGGACTGGAACAATGAACCTCAGCGAACCACAAGCAGGTTCAGACCTTGGAACTATTACAACTAAAGCTGAAAAAAGCGAAGATGGAAGCTATAGAATTACAGGTACAAAAGTATGGATTACTTTTGGAGAGCATGACATGACTGAAAATATAATACATCTTGTTCTTGCAAAGATTCCCGGTTCGCCAGAAGGAACTAAGGGAATTTCAATGTTTATTGTTCCTAAGTTCATAGTAAATGATGATGGCTCACTTGGAGATAGAAACGAAGTTAAGTGTCTCTCAATCGAAGAAAAACTAGGAATACACGCCAGCCCTACCTGTGTTATGGAGTATGGAGGTAATGAAGGTGCCGTGGGTTACTTGGTTGGTGAAGAAAATAGAGGTTTAACTTACATGTTCACAATGATGAATGAAGCAAGAGTCTGGGTGGGTGGACAAGGCTTATCTTGTGCTGTACCTGCCTTCCAGGGAGCTGCTCAATATGCTCGAGATCGAGTGCAGGGCCGTCCTGTTGGGATGAGTAAAGAAGATGCAAAAAATTCAACAATTATTGATCATGCAGATGTTAGAAGAATGTTAATGACAATGAAGTCCTACACCGATGCAATGAGATACCTTATGTATGACAACCAGTTAATGATGGATTTAGAATATTTTGCAGAGGATGAGGAAACTAAAGCTTTTGGTGAAGAAAGGTGTGGACTTCTCACTCCTGTAACTAAAGCCTGGGTTTCAGATTTGGGAGTTGAGCTAAGTTCTATAGCAATACAAGTCTATGGTGGAATGGGCTATGTAGAAGAGACTGGAGTTGCTCAATACTTAAGAGATTCAAGAATTGCACCTATCTATGAAGGAACAAATGGAATTCAAGCACTAGATTTAATGTTTAGAAAATTACCTTTAGATGGAGGTCAAGCCATGCAGCGTTTGCTCGCTGAGGTAAATGAAACCGTTGAAACGATGAAAAATGGCGATGAGGAATTACAAAATATGGCATCATTGCTAGAGGTTGAAGTAAATAATCTATCTGAAGTGACACTTTGGCTTGGTGGGAAAATGCTCGAGGGAGAGCTTGTAGACGCTAGCTCAGCAGCAACACCTTATATGAAAATGTTTGGCCAGGTAATTGGAGGATATTACATGGCAAAGGCAGCAATATTAGCAAAACAAAAATTAGAAGAAACAAAAGATGAATTTTATGCTGACAAGATTACTCTCTCCAAGTTTTACATGGAACAGTTATTGCCTTTAGCATCTGGGTATACTTCATCTGTAAAAGCTGGCAAGGATACTCTTTATAGTATTAAATCTGAAAACTTTTAATTGATTGAGCTTCTAAAAGATAAAAATAATTCCATTGCCCTAATAGGTGCCAGTACAAATAAAAATAAGTTTGGATACAAAATACTTATAGATCTTGTTAGTAAGGATTATGACGTAATTCCTGTAAACAACAAAGAAGTAGAAATAGAGGGTAGAAAAGTATTTAAAACTGTCCAGGAAATATCAGACTGTCCCTCAATTATAAATTTTGTAGTGCCTCCAAGTATTGGATTCAAAATTACTAAGGACTTGGTTGAAAAGGGTTATGATAACTTTTGGTACCAACCTGGAGCAGAAAGTGCTGAAATTTCAGAATATTTAGATTCTAATAAAAAGAATTACATTGATGATAAATGCATAATGGTCGTCAGTAATTTAATAGATAATTACTAATAGCTCTACTAGCCCTCGCTATTTTTATTAACTTGATTTAATTCGTCGAAAGATTTTTCTAATTTATTTTTCCTCGTAGTTTTTAGTTTCTCAAATGAGTCAACTGTTTGATCTAACCGTTTTGTAACTTCATCAAATGAATCGATAAATTTATTGACTTCACTTTTAACTTTTTCATGCGCAAGAAGGATATTTTTTGTGTCAGTTTGAAGACTGAATAGCTTCATCGAATGCCTAATAGTCTCTAGATAAGCCATGAGTGTTTGAGGGCTCACTAGGATTACTTTTTTTGAAAAGGCATATTGTATGACTGGAGTTCTAGCTGCTCCGATTTCAGAAGTAAGTAAAAAGTGGTATAAGTTTTCAAGAGGAATGTACATCAGGACGAAGTCGACAGTGTCCTCTTCGGCTGAAATATATCCCTCTCTACCTGAAGTTTCATCAATTTTTGTTTTAATTGCTTTATCAATAAATTCTCGGTTTTTTGTTTTTATGCTTTCAGTGATTTGCTTGCGTGATATCTCATCAAGGGTCTCATCTTCTAAATCTAAATTTAGCTTAGAGAGCTGCATGTATAGATTTAATGGAAACTTTGAATCCATATTGATTGTTTTGTTATCTGGTAAATAAAATGTGAAGTCCGGCTTTGTTCCACTATTCATAATTTTTTGGGATTCGTAATGTATTCCATCTTTATATTCCATGATTCCTAATAAGTCTTCAACTTGGAATTCAGCCCACTGTCCCCTGCTCTGGTTGTTATTTAGTACAGATATAAGGTTTCTAGTTTGTTGATCAACACCAGATATTGAACTTTTAATCTCACCTGTTTTTTCTAAAAAATCTTTTACAGTTTTATCTGATTTATCTAACAGCTTATAAATCTGAGATTCTTCATTTTCAATTAACTCACTGACTATTCCCTTTATTAGATACTCATCATCTTTTTCCGGCACCTCTTCTTTTCGTGTAACAAAATACACAACCGTAGCCATAAGAATAATATTTACTATATAAAGCACAATGTCCATGATTCAAGAATAGCAATAACAGTGGACAATTTTTATAAAATTGGCTGTTAGATGTCTTAAACGCTATCGAAAATCTTTTTAAAACTAAACTTAAAGTTTTCTGCTGAATAGTTTTTTAGAATAAAATCTTTTGCGTTAGTGCCTATATGTATCGCCTCTTCATAATTTTCTTCGACTTGGTTTATCTTTGTAGCTAAACTTTCGATACTATTGCTTTCAAAGATATAGCCAGTCTGACCTTCTATAACAATATCCCCCATGCCGGGTGCATCGGTTACTAGAACGGGGCAGGCCGTAGCTTGTGATTCAAATATAACCCTTGCAAGACCCTCTGATACAGAGGGTAAAATCATTAAGTTAATTTCAGAATAAAAACTTTTTACCCTTTCCCTGTCTACTTCTCCAAAGAATTTAACATTGTCGTCTAAGGCATATTCACTTATTAAGTTTTTTAAAGTTTCTAAATATTTAGAATTAGGTGTTGGCCCTACAATTAAAAGTTCAACATTTTCTTTTTTAATAGAATTTAATGCTTCAACAATTAAATGAGGCTTTTTTCTATCTGTCACACTTCCTATGAATAAGATTCGAAATTTTGAATCTTTATCTCTATTAATTTTAATATCTTTAAAGTCATCAAAATCGACCCAAGCCGGAAAGCGTACGATAGTTTTTGACTTATTTATTTTTCTTACCTGAGCTTCAGTTGAGGATGACACCGCCCTAATAATATCTGCATTATGAATCGTATATCTTGACAACCTTTGGAAGATATATTTGTATAGACTCGGGAATAATAAGTTTTTTTCTAAGCCAAGAGTTTCTATAAAATCCCCATGTGTTTCTACAATTACTTTGATGCTTTTATATCTCTTTTTCACAATCAGCATTGAAAGAAAGCTTGATACTGGATCTTGAAAACAGACTATTTCTATATTGTTATCTTTTATAATTTTCCTCATAGAAATCAAAGAAACTACCATTATCTTTAAATAATTATAAAATCGGCTTTTTGTTTTCTTGAAAAAGTAAAGGTTCGCATTCTCCAAATTCATTTCTTTTTTTTCATTTGCAAATGCAATTACATTTAGATTGGAAATTTCTGACAAGTACTCAAACTTTTTACGCATATTCTTATCAAGAGGAAGTTTGTAAGTTGTAGGAGCTATGAAAAGTACATTCTTCATTCTTTAAAAAAAGAGTCTAATTCAATTAATAATTGTTCGTCATGTGTCCATGGAATTGAGTGAGCTGCATTATCAAAGATTATTTCATTTACATTTGCTAGATCTTTTATAACTTCTTGAGAAGTCTCCTCAGGCACTAAATTATCTTTTCCACCCGTGATGACTAATGTTTCTGTATCAATTTCTTTTAACCAGGGTCTTGCATCGTATGGCACAACATATCTTCCACCATCCTCATATATGAAGTCATCTTTAGATTTATGTAAATTATTCCAGGCCCAGTCAGTGTATTCATTTCCTAATGCACCAGTTTTACGTAAATGTGAATATTTAGATTTTGGATTCATATTTGGAAATAATCTCTCTCTGATTCTCACCGTTGCTACAAAAAATTTAAAGAGGGGTTTATCTTTATATACAGCACCTCCGAGCCAACTAAATGGTGTGATGAGAACCATTTTATTTACAAGCTCTCTCTTCTTCCTTGAAATGCTAAGTCCTACCGCACTTCCCATTGACCATCCAACTATATTGCATTTCTCTATGTCTAGTTGATCTAATATGCTGATTACTACATCTGCGTTTTCATCAACATCCCACCTCTTCCAACTTGAGTCGGATTTTCCGTGATTTTTCATATCGATTGTTACAAAAGAATTTTTTTCTTCATAGAAAGGGAGAATTTTAAACCAACTTCCTAGTGAGTCAGAGCCCCAACTGTGTAGAAAGATAATTGGGATTGTGTTACCTACGTAAGATTCACGAATAAAGTATTCTTTTTCTCGCACAAAAACTGTTCTCCCAGGTATTTTTGTTGGGTGAATTTGAGTTAAGCCCTCGGTCTGAGCTTTTTTAGTGCCAATTAAATTTTTCAACAAAGTAGCGAAAGCAAAATATTTTGTTAATTTTTTAATCATTATTACTAAATAATATTTATCTTTTCGATATAGTCAGTATTTATTTCACCTATTTCCCAAAGTTCCAAACCCATACTTTCTTTAATCTCTACAATGTCAATATTTTGGTCTTTTGGTACAGCAATAAGTAGACCCCCACTTGTCTGAGCATCACAACAAAGCTTTATAAGGTTTTGGTCTGATGCGTTGTCAATTATCAATTCTTTAACATGGTCAAGGTTTCTTTGGCTTCCTGATGAAAAGAAGCCGTTCAGAATTAGTTCTTGAGCTCCTTCAATTGCAGGGATGTTTTTACTATAAATGTTTGCTCCAAGATTTGTATTTTTTAACATCTCACTTAAATGACCGAATAACCCAAATCCTGTAATGTCAGTTACTGCATTTGCTTTATATTTATGGGCAACGTCAGCAGCAGAATTGTTCAAAGTCGTCATTACTGTTGTAGCTTTATTAATTATCTCAGAGCTAGCTTTATCTTTTTTAATTGCGGTTGATATTACACCAGTACCCAGTGGTTTAGATAAAAATAACTTATCGCCATCTTTAATTGTATTGTTTAGAAAGACTCTTTCTTTTGCTACTCCTGTTACAGAAAAGCCGTACTTAGGTTCATTATCATCAATACTGTGTCCTCCTATCACCGAGCATTTAGCTTGCTCCATGACATCTAATCCACCTCTAATAACCTCTCCTAGAATATCAAAACTAATATGGTCTCTAGGCCAACAAACTAACTGTAAAGCCGACAGAGGCTCTCCACCCATGGCATAGATGTCGGATAATGCATTTGCAGCTGCTACTCTGCCCCAGTCATAAGGATTATCTAAAATTGGAGTAAAGAAATCTATAGATTGGATAAGATTTTCACCACTAGTTCTTACGACTCCGGCGTCATCGGGGTTGTTTAAACCTACAGATACACTGCTGGCAGATAAGGCTTTATGATTTTTAAATTGCGACAAAACTTGTGCAAGCTCACTAGGTGATAGTTTACAAGCTCAACCAGATCCACGAGAATACTCAGTCAGTCTCATCACACCTCCCACCTAATTACTAATTTGCTTTTCAGCTTCTATTTCTTCTATAAAACATTCTTGTATTAGTTTCAATACCGGGCTTTGTTCATAAACTTTTTCATCGATTTTATTTACAAATTTTCCATGTTTAGCTGTGGATAACACAAAAACTGTATCCATTTCATAAATCTCATCAGCAGTTATCCGACTTTCTATGACGTTTAACTGTCCTTTAGCTCCAAAAAGATTGATGTATTGTCTTGTTATCGAATCAAGTATTCCTAAGTTTAAATCAGGAATATAAACTGTATCATCCTTTATCCACCCAAGAGAAAATGTGGGGCCTTCAAGGATTATATTGTTTCGATTTAAGAGTAAGGCATCTGTAAAGCCATTTTGTTCAGCTAAGCGTGTCTGAGTAACATTCAAAGCATAGGAAGTTGACTTTGTGCCAATAATCTGATTTTCCTCTAGAAGAAAATCACCCCCAGGATGCCATGGGCTTAATTGTGTCTGTAGGGAATAGTTTTCTGGAATGTCTACCGGTTTTTGATGGAACATATAAACATCATAACTTTCAACAGTCTCGGATCGGCTTATTATTACCCTTACGTAACCCTCGGTAAAGTTTGAGGCTAATTTTATAAGATCCTTCTTTATAGAGTTAAAATCAATATTCTTGAATAACATCTTATTAGCGGATCTTTCAAAACGTTTAAGGTGTCTGTCTAATGCAAAAAGAAAACCATTATGAATACGGATAGCTTCAAAAATACCATCTCCTCTCCAAAAAGAGAGGCTTTCTATTGGCGTATTAAAGTTATCCTTACTAACTTCTATACCATTAATTAGATACACTTTTTATAAATATCTTTCTCTTATATACGTATTAGTAATTGGCATTCTTCTATCTTTGCCAAAAGCTCTTTCTGTTAATTTTACTCCAGGTGCAACTTGTTTCCTTTTATATTCATTTTTGTCAACTTTTTCTAACACGTCATATACAATGTTGCTTTCAATTCCTGAAGCGATTATTTTTTCAGAAGAAAAGTCAGATTCAATATACATTTTTAATATTTTGTCCAGTAATTCATAATCAGGAAGGGAGTCGGAATCAAATTGATTGTCGCTTAGTTCTGCGCTAGGTTCTTTACTAATAGAATTTACTGGAATTACGATTGATTCTTCATTTCGAAATTCGGAAAGTTTATATACTTCAGTTTTATATACATCTTTAAGTAGTGCAAATCCTCCTGCTAGGTCGCCATACAATGTGGAATACCCAACAGCCATCTCAGATTTATTCCCAGTTGATAATACCATTGCTCCTAGTTGATTTGAGAGACCCATAATTATATTTCCCCTTATCCTTGATTGAATATTTTCATCAGTAACACCAGCAAGTGGTTCCTCAAGTGTAGTTTTTAAAAGAGTTCTTAGTGTTTCTACAGTATCCTCAATTTCAATAATTTTAAATTCTATACCCAAGTTTGTAGCCAGATTTTTTGCATCCTCAAGTGAGCTGTCTGGATTATATTTTGAAGGCATTGCTATTCCTATAACATTTTCTGAACTCAGTGCATCGACCGCAATTGTAGCTGTAAGAGCCGAGTCTATTCCTCCTGAAAGCCCAACTAGAACTTTTTGAAAATTATTTTTTTGTACATAATCAGCTACACCTAATTTAAGAGCCTCATACATTGATTCAAGTTCATTAAAAGTTTCATGAGACTCTAATTCTGGAAGAGCATCTTTTTTTGTGTTCAAAGTAAGTTTTGAATCAGAAATTATATCTTTAACCTGTACTTCTAGATCGAATGAAAACACTTCTTCCTGAAATTGACTCGCTTGATAAATAATTTCACCTGATGCATTTACAACAAAAGAACCGCCATCAAAAACAAGTTCATCTTGTCCTCCAACCATATTTAAGTATATTATTGGAACATTTAACTTCTTGGCTTTTTCTGCTACTTGTTTTCTTCGTGAATTAGATTTATTAATATCGAATGGTGAAGCATTAATATTGACAATTATTGATGCACCAGCATTAACTTGAAGGTCTGCTGGGCCATTATTAATCCAAATATCTTCACAAATATTGATTCCAATAGCTACATCGTCATACCAAAATAAATCTGCTGGTTTACTTCCTTTTGAGAAATATCTTGCTTCATCAAAAACTGAGTAATTTGGAAGAAAGCACTTATGGTAAATACCTTTCACATCTCCATTTTGAACAATAGCCGCGGCATTTGAGATTTTTCTTTTAAAATTGTCCGTAGAATTTTCATCTAAACTTCTATCAACAAAACCTATTATTGCACTGGTAGCACCTGAGAATTCTGCTATTTCTTCTAATACTGCAAAGTTTTTACCCACAAAACTCTCTCTTAGGAGTAAATCTTCAGGCGGATATCCAGTTATTGAAAGTTCAGGAAAAATAACAATGTCAGATTGTATTTTTTCAGATTCCTCTAGAGTATTTAGAATTTTAGCTTTGTTTTCCTGAATAGCTCCCACAGAGAAAGAAAGTTGGGCACCGGTTAATCTTATGGTTTTTGTATTCACAATACAATGATAGATTGTTGATTAACTAAGAAGATACTGTAATTTTTATATCTTTCGACTCTTCAATCCACTTTGAAACTCGTTTAATGGATGGCATTCGATCTACTATTTTTTTCTTTTTATTGATTAGATCCATTGTTTCATGAAGAGATTCTGGATTTCTTCTTTTCAGTTCAGCAATACTCTCTACACCGGCTGCTTCTAAGAGGTCAGCATAGTCTCGTCCAAGATTATTTATTTTCATTAGCTCGGCTCTCTTAGCCCAGTGTAAAAGTTTAGGAGATGTTATACCTGTCTCCTTAGTAAGTAGGGCTCTTCCTGACCTGGTTGATGCGATTTGTAAAAAAGTTACTGTTGTTCGAACCCTGGCTCTTCTTAGCTTGGTAGCCTCGATGTGTGTCATCCCATTTATAGAATCTATTGAAGTCATTATTAGATTTTACAAAAAAATTAATATAAATTAAGTAAAAATTTGAAGAGTTTTTCCCACTCTAAAAATCTTTCTGTTCGTCGAAATCCGTAGGTCTTAAAAAATTGAAGTTTATACTTTTAGTTTTGAATTCAGAGGATTCAAAAAAATTAATTAGATCAAACTCTCCAAAGACAGAATCAATCTCATCAGAGGAATTATCTTGGGTAATCAGTTCAAGCTTATTCCAAAAATATTTTGGTACAACTACTGGATAGCCATACTTGTACCTATACTTTGGAATCATTACCTCGTCAAAATCATGCTTTGTATTTAGAAGTCGTTGAATTACCTTACCATCCACAGATGGTTGATCTCCGAGAAAGATAAAAACATTCTCAAAATTTTTATTTTGATTCAAGTGGTGTAAACCAGTTCTGATCGAAGAAATTATTCCCTCGTCCCAGTTTTCATTTATTAGTATCGCTGATGATTTGAAATCAACCTTTTCAATTATTGTCTCACTGTCGTAACCGAGAACTACAACAGCATCTTCAAAGTAAGTCGAAACTGTTTTGATTGTTGTTTCAAGAATTGTACTTCCCTTGTACTCAGCAAGTTGTTTGGGAAACCCCATTCTTAATGATTCGCCTGCAGCCAATATTATTGCAGCATTCATAAAACAACCAGACTAGAAAATCCTGAAAAAAGAATTAATAAAATCGCTTCAATATTTCTTAACATATAAACCTGTTTTAAACCTGAACCCAAGCATACTAATGAAAATATACTTGTTACAACTAAAACTATTCCCTGAAGCGCAATTGAATTAAAAAACAGAATTGGTATGTTCAATAATATTGGAACAGATGAGAACCCATAAATAATCCCTATAAAAATTAGATTGGGTTCTTTCTTGAAGAAGTACTTCAATGCTGCATAAATTATCGCTACTGAAATAAATACATTAATAAAACCAAAGAGTTGACTTGAAATTAATGTACTTACATTATTTATTGACTCAAAACTTTCTTCAATTTCAATTATTAGTGTCTGGAATTCTAAAACAGCTTCTTGCGGAAGCTCCGCACTAGATACAGAAATAATCTCCTTCACGTAAATTACAAGATTCTTAAGAAAGGTTGTTACCGCTAAAGTACTGATTATTGAGCCTGAGAGCCAAATAGCTATCCCTTTTTGAAGTGATGATTTTTCTGTGACAAGCTCACCATAAATATACCTATCAAGTTTTAACACTCTATAAAAAATTGTATTGTTTCTCATTTTCTTTATTTATACCTTAGAATCCAGTGTATGACTATAGCAAAGTTAATTTCATATTGTATTGCAGTAGCAATGGCAATCGTTATTTATTGGGCACAAACTCAAGTATCTTTACTTGATTCCCCTATTCCTCAACTTCCCTGGGGGGTCGTATCTCTGGTAGATCTCTACGCAGGATTTACTCTTTTTGGTTTATGGATTGCCTATAAAGAAACTATGTTAAAAACATTTTTTTGGATTATTGGATTAATCGTATTGGGGAATTTTACAACTGCTCTTTATGTGATTTATAGTATCAATAAAGCCAACGGAGATATGAAAGTTTTCTTTTTGGGGGATAATATTTAATCTTTTTTTAGATTATCTAAGAGTATTAAGGAAACGTCTCTTACTTTTATAGATTCGCCTCTGCCAAGTTCTTTGACTCCATCGTCCATCATGATGTAACAAAATGGACAAGCTACGGCGACTTCATCGGCTCCTGTTTCTATGGCTTCTTCAGATCTCTCAATATTTACTTTTTTTCCTGTAGACTCCTCCATCCACATTCTTCCTCCACCAGCTCCACAGCAGAAACTATTAGTACCCTGTCTCTTCATTTCACGAACTTCTATACCCCCTATTGCCCCGAGAATCTCCCTGGGTGCAGTGTATATGTCATTATGTCTCCCCAGATAACAAGAGTCATGATAAGTAATTACATAAGGGTCTTCACTTGTACCAACATCAATTTTTCCTGACTGGACGAGTTCTGTTAATAATTGACTGTGATGGATAACTTCAAAATTACCGCCGAGCTGAGGATACTCATTAGCAATAGTATTAAAACAATGTGGGCATTGTGTAATAACTTTTTTAACATTTAGATTATTCATATTCTCAATATTTTGAATGGCTAATTGCTGAAATACAAATTCATTTCCAGTTCTTCTGGCTGAATCCCCAGTACACACTTCTTTTGGACCTAAGACTGCATAGGAAACACCTGCTCGTTTCAACAAGGTTGCAACTGCTTTTGTGACTGGAACATTTCTGTCGTCAAACGCTCCTGCGCAACCAACCCAGTACAGGTATTCGACTTCTTCTTTGTTTTCTTCTTCCAGCATGGGAACTTCAAACTCTAAACCCTCAGACCATTTCATTCTGTCGTTTTGAGATGCACCCCAAGGATTAGATGAATTTTCCATTGCTACATAAGCCTTTCCAAGTTCTGATGGAAAATCTGAAGCCATTAGTGCAAGATGTCTTCTCATATCAAGTATTTTGTCTAAGATTTCAATGTTTACAGGACAGACTTCGTCGCAAGCTCGACATGACGTACAAGCCCAAAGTTCTTCGGATGTAATTCTTTCAAATACATTTGAAGTCTTAACCTGTAAGTCAATAGGTGTTGTCACTGTTGCTGGAACAGCTGGAGAGCCAGATTCAGACATTACTTGTCCAACTTTAAGAATAATTTCTCTGGGGTCTAAAGGCTTCCCTGTTAAGTTTGCTGGACAAACAGAGGTACATCTTCCACAGACAGTACAAGCATCAAGATCAACAAGTTGCTTCCATGAGAAATTTTCAATAACTTCTACGCCAACCGTATCTATATCCTCAGCCTCAAGAAGATTTCCTATGTCTTTCATTGCTCCTTTAGGTCTATCTTTTGGACTAAGGAACATATTTACTGGAGAAGTAATGATATGTCTGAGCTTTGATTGAGGTAAGGAGATTAAAAAGACAAAGAATGAAATAACATGAAGTATCCAGGATGTTCTGTGGAAGAGAACACCATTTTCGATTGGTAAAATATCAGCGATGAAGTATCCAACAAAGCTCCATTTTTCATACTCAGGAAAACCCTCAACAATTATTCTCCCGGCTTCCGTTGTTAGTCCAGAAATACCCATAAAACCTAGGAGACCAAGTGTTAAAAAATCATCCATTTTTGTTTTAGTTTTAATTCTGAATTCAGTTCCAAAAATTCTTCTGAATAAAGCCCAACCAATGCCAGCTAGATATATTAGAGACGCTATTTCTAGTGAAAAAGAATATGCAAAATAAGTTGTACCTTGTAAAAACTTCATAGAGGGAGGCATTAAATGATGGATCTCTAGCGTGATAGTTCCTGCAAATAAACCCAAAAAGCCAACATAGATCATTGAGTGCATTATTCCTGCTGCACGGAATCTCAGAACAGTTCGCATAAGTATCCCATCAAAGAAGTTTTTAAGTTTGGATACAAGAGTGGTTTTTCTTTTTTCACTTGTGCCACGTGTCCAATTTTTTGCTCTCAGTGAAAAAAGATATCCGCTTATAAATACGGAGGATGCACTTAATAGATAAAAAGCATATTGTAAATATTTAGGAATATTCTCAAATACTCTTCTTCCTTCAACGATATCTCCTTCGGGGAATAGATAGCTTGCAGCCCACAGGAATAAAGTGCCAACAGCACTTCCAGCAGAAAATAAAAGGACGTAATCGTTAACTTGCTTTGGCTTTTTTTGATTAATCATTATTTATTTCTTTTGAAATTTGTTGTGATTTATTTGTGGCAGACTCAATTGCATTGTAAATAATTTTATCAAAAGAATCCTCAACAAGCGAATTCAGGCCAGCTTCAGTAGTTCCATTAGGAGACTTTATTTTATCCACTGTTGAACTAAATTCATCATCAGAAAGAAATGACGGGAGTGATCTTACCAATTCTTTAATTATTTTATTTGCTTCTGATTTTTCTAAACCTAAGCGCTCTGCTGCCTCAACTATTTTTGATGACAATTCCAAATACCAAGCTGGACCACTTCCAAAAATTGAAGTTATTATATGAAAAAGACTTTCATCATATTCTGCAATAGTCCCAAGACCCCCCAGAACTTCAAGAAAGGATAAATAATCTTCTTCATAATTTTTGGTATACGGAATAAAGCCATTGTTTTCCTTAATTGATAAATTTGGCATCAACCTAATTATTTTATTGTTAAAGTGCCTTTGGAAGTAGGCCATTTCGACACCTGCTAAGACTGTACATATTAGAACATTTTCTGAAATTTTATCGGAGTTTAATGAAACAAACTGTTCCACATCTTTAGGCTTTATACAAAGAACTAAAACACCTTCATTGATATTGTTAATTTCACTCATAATATGTGATTTTTTTAACGGGGAAGATTCAGGATTTTGATCATAAAGGTATATGTTTAAATCATTTTTAAGATTATTTAAACCATTTGATAATGATGAACCAAGGTTGCCAACACCAACAATGTGAATATCCAAATTAACCATTATTTAATATTATCACTATTAGAAGAAATGTATATCACTATGATTTATAGAAAAAATTAATGAAAAGTTTGCATAATTTTATAACTATATTATATTTTATATAAATCTAAGTGTATATACTTAGATTATATATATAATAAGGTATAGATAAGAAAGGATAATAATGAGTAGTACATTAACAGCTTCTTCAGTAAAACCTGGAGTTAGACGATCAAAAAAATATACATCTGGTCGCGTTTGTGAGTTTTCATCTTGTGAGACTCAAATAAGCATTTACAACAAGAAAAAGTATTGTTTCTTGCACTCACCAGTCTCCTATCCAAGGGTTAGAGGACATATATCAAGAGATCAAGAACCAAACATTTAATTAATATACATATTTTTTAGAAAGGAATTATAAATGGGAAAAGCAGTAGGAATTGACCTAGGAACAACCAATAGTGTAGTCGCAGTGTTAGAAGGTGGAGAACCTGCCGTAGTCGCAAATGCAGAAGGAAATAGAACTACACCATCAATAGTAGCTTTTAAAGGTGAAGAAGTTCTTGTTGGTGAACTTGCTAAAAGGCAGGCAATAACAAATCCTGATAACACTATAAGATCAATTAAAAGAGAGATAGGAACTACCTGGAAGCAAAAATTTGAAGGTAGTGATTACACGCCTCAAGAAATATCAGCAAGAATTTTACAGAAACTAAAGCGAGATGCAGAAGCATATCTTGGTGAAGATGTAACCGAAGCTGTAATTACTGTTCCAGCATATTTTAATGATGCTGAACGTCAGGCTACAAAAGAGGCTGGGAAAATAGCAGGCCTAAATGTATTAAGAATTATCAATGAACCTACTGCTGCATCTTTAGCTTATGGTTTAGAAAATAGCGAAGATCAGAAAATATTAGTTTATGACCTAGGTGGTGGAACATTTGATGTGTCAGTATTAGAAATTTCAGAAGGTGTTTTCGAAGTTAAGTCAACAGCTGGTGATTCTAAACTTGGCGGGGATGATTGGGATGAGAAAGTAATGGATTGGTTGGTTGAAAAGTTTAAATCATCAACCGGTATTGATATCTCAAATGACAAGATGGCTATGCAAAGAATAAAAGAGGGTGCTGAGAAAGCAAAAATTGAACTTTCCTCAACTAGCGAGACAGAAATCAATTTACCATTTATTACTGCAAATGATGCTGGCCCCCAGCATTTACTAGAAAAGTTATCTAGAAGTGAATTTGAAAAAATTACTTCTGATTTAGTTGATAGAACAAAAGATCCAGTAAATAAAGCTATTGATGATGCAGGTCTGTCATTTTCAGATATTGATCATATTATTTTAGTTGGTGGATCAACAAGAATACCTTCAATCCAAGCTCTAGTTAAAACTATGACAGGAAAAGATCCTCACAAAGGAGTTAATCCTGATGAAGTTGTCGCATCTGGCGCAGCTATTCAAGCTGGAGTATTAAAAGGTGATGTTAAAGATGTCTTACTTCTTGATGTTACTCCATTGACCCTCGGAGTTGAGACTAAAGGTGGAATCGTTGCAAAGATGATTGAGAGAAATACAACTATTCCTACTAAGAGATCTGAAACGTTTACTACAGCTGAAGATGGTCAAACAGAAGTTGAAATCCATGTTCTTCAAGGCGAAAGGGAGATGGCTTCAGGTAATAAATCGTTGGGTAAATTTAAACTAACTGAGATACCGTCTGCTAAACAGGGTACTCCTCAAATTGAAGTTACATTTGACATTGATGCAAATGGAATTGTTAATGTGAATGCAAAAGACCTTGGTACTGGCAAAGAGCAGAACATTACCATCACTGGTGGAACTGCCCTTGAGGACGATGAAATAGAAAGAATGATCAAGGATGCTGAGACCCATGCAAATGAAGATGCTCAAAAGAAAGAACTTATTGAAACTAGGAATTTAGCTGAAGGTATGGTTACTTCTACTGAAAAAATGCTTGAGGAAAATAAAGATAAAGCTACTGAAGAAGAAGTTACAGCTATGACTGATGGAAAAGATGCACTTTCTAAGGTGCTTGAGAATGATGAAGCTACTCTCGATGAAATCAAAAATTCCATTGAGGAACTAACAAAAGCAAGTCAATCATTCGCAGAGAAGCTATATGCTGAAGCCCAACAAGATGCAGAAAACACATCTTCTGATGATGCAGAAAGTGAAGATGTTGTAGACGGCGAAGTTGTGGAAGAAGATGAATAAAAATGAAAGTACTGATCCTGAAGATATAGAGACTTCTGAAGAGGTTCCTGAAGATATAGAGACTTCTGAAGAGGTTCCTGAAGAGACTTCCGATAATGAAGAAGCTCATTCAGTTCCCCTTGAGCAGTATGAGAAAATTAAGGATGATTACTTAAGACTTGCAGCAGATTTTGAGAATTTTAAAAAAAGAGCTGAAAAAGAAAAAAGTATGAGTACTGTTACTTCTCTTTCAATGATCATCTCTACACTGCTACCTCTAATAGATAATTTTGAGATTGCAATGAACCAAGATGGCACCCCAACGGAAATAGAAGCTCTTTATAAAATGACTCAAGTCTTTCTAGATACATTCAATGTAAAAGAAGTACCTGGCATTGGGGAACCTTTTGACCCTTCCTATCATGAAGCT
Organism: uncultured Candidatus Actinomarina sp.; assembly: GCA_902510965.1. Classification (GTDB taxonomy): domain Bacteria; phylum Actinomycetota; class Acidimicrobiia; order Actinomarinales; family Actinomarinaceae; genus Actinomarina. The sequence continues at coordinate 11,397 of CABXDM010000003.1, read as the reverse complement.
GTTGAGCAATCAGGTGAAGGTGATAAAGAATTGGTTGGAGAAGTCCTCAGAAAAGGTTATGAAATAGACGGTCGATTACTACGACCGGCTATGGTAAAAGTCCATAGTGAATAGGGACTGGTTAGAAAAAGATTTTTATAAAGTCCTTGGTGTATCTCAAAATGCATCAATAGATGAAATAAAGAAAAACTACAAAAAACTTGCTAGAGAAAATCATCCGGACCTTAATCCAGGTGATCCAGAAGCCGAGAAAAGATTTAAAGATATATCTGAAGCTAGTTCTGTTCTTGCTGATGATAAAAAGCGACAAGAATATGATCAAGTAAGAGCCATGGGTCCATCTGCTTTTAGTGGTCAAGGTGGTGGATTTAATGCAGAAGATCTTGGAGATATATTTGGTAATTTAGGGGATATTTTTGGTTTTGGTGGAGCTGGAAGAAGGAAAGGTCAGAGCTATCAAACTAATTTAACTATTTCATTTGTAGAATCTGCCTCAGGTTTAGAAACAAATGTTCCATTAAGGAAAGAAGTTTCATGTTCAGACTGCAGAGGGAATGGTTCGGAAAATGGAAATGCGTACCATACATGTAATATTTGTGGAGGCTCAGGTCAAACTGCTTCAAATCAAGGTTTCTTCTCTTTTGCACAGCCATGCCAAGCATGTAGAGGTCAGGGAAGTGTTATAGATAAGCAGTGTAAGACCTGTAAAGCACAAGGTGTTGTAATCAAGAGTGAAACAATCAAAGTAAAGATTCCTGCTGGTGTAGACAATGGAACAGTTATTAGACTCCGAGGGTATGGGGGTACAGGTGACAATGGTGCACCTGATGGAGACTTACTTGTCCAAATAGCTGTTGAGCCACATCAATACTTTAAAAGAAGCGGTAGTGACCTAGTATTGGAAGTTCCTCTTCTTTTCACAGAAGCTGCATTGGGTGCAACAATTAAAATTCCAACACTTGAAAAACAAATATCACTAAAAATTCCTTCAGGAACACCGAGCGGTAAAACTTTTAAAGTTAAGGGTGAAGGGATAACCCCTCAGGGAAGAAGATCTGGAGACCTGTATGTAAAAGTTTATTTAAATCCTCCACAGAATCTTTCAAGGTCAGCAAAAAAACATTTGGAAAGCTTCAGGGATCAATTTGAATCTGGAGATACTCCTAGAGATTATTTATATGAATAGAGAGAGTTCTACTGCAATTTATTTTATATCTGTAGCTTCTACACTTTCTGGCATACATCAGCAAACCATAAGAAGTTATGAAGAAAAAGGTCTCATCAAGCCATACAGAACAGGTGGAGGAACTAGAAGATATTCTCAAAGTGATATAGATAAACTCATTCAGATACAGGATTTATCTCAAAGAGGAATCAATCTGGACGGAATAAAAATAATTTATGAAATGAGAGATAAAATTGAAGAGTTGCAAGAAACTATTGTTTTGTTGCAGGATGAATTGAGCCAAGAAAAAATTCAATATTCAAGAAATGAGAAAGATATTCACCAAAGCTACAAGAACGAAATTGTTAAAAAAACAGACAAGTCGATAAAGAAAAATATATAATAACCTCAATGGACACTGGTAACTTTATCTCACTCTTGAAAAAATTTAGCTTCGGTAGGTTAATTGTTTCTGGAATATTTCTCAGAGTTGTAATTGCTATAGTTGATGGTATTTTTGGATTAGAAATTAACGAACTTCCAAACTTTAATTTTTATGTATTCGGCCTTGCTTTGGCTTACACAATCCTTTGGATGTTTAATAAAAGCTATTCTGAAGAAAACTAACTTATCTTTTTTATTTAATTTTTATGCTTTGTGATAAAAGCGTCAATTTTATTTTCTAAAATTGGAAGTGTTATTCCCCCATCACATAAAACTTCATCATGAAAATGTCTAATGTCAAATTTTTCACCTAGGGCGTCTTCCGCTTTTCTTCTTTGTTCTTCTATTTTTAACTGACCCATCTTATAGGAGCAAGCTTGTCCTGGCCAAGCAATATACCTGTCAGTTTCAACATTCGCATTTAGCTCCTCAATAGGTGAATTTGCTCTAAAGAATTCTACAGCCTTGTCTCGAGACCAGCCCATACCATGCATTCCTGTATCTAGTACTAAACGACATGCCCTCCAGGCATCGTTACCAAGTCTTCCCAGTTGTTGTACATCATTGGAGTAAAGGCCCATTTCATTAGCTAGTTGTTCCGAATATAAACCCCAACCTTCAACAAAAGCAGTTGAAGCAACATATCTCTGAAAGTTCGGAACATCTTGTAACTCTACAGCTATAGTCCTATCCAAATGGTGTCCCGGTATTGCTTCATGGAAAGCAACAGATTCAGCCTCAAAAATACTTTTAGTTTCAGCTTTATAAGTGTTTAGAAAGTAAGTTCCATCTCTGGATCCATCAGGTAATGGTGGATAGTAATAAGCAGGTGGGGCATGTTGTTCAGCCTCTGCAGGTACTGGAAGGACTTTGCAGGGAGACTTTGGAAACACAGTAAACCATTCTCCTAATGGTTTATAGGCCCTCTCTATAGTATCAACAGCGAGTTTCAGCATTTGTTCTTTACTTTCATACCTCATGGATGGGTCAGTTTGCATTTTATGGATGACATCTTCTGGTGTACTGACTTCATCAAATACACCCTTTCCTATCTGAAAAAACTCTTTTTTTAGTCTTTCAATTTCAGACATACCAACTTCATGTACTTCTTTTACCGTTATGTCTTTATGTCCTGTAAATTTTCTTAGACTCCTTAAATATGTGTCTTCTCCTCCTTCAATCCACATAATCCCTGACTTGTCATCAGACCTACCTCTTGGAAGATGCTCTGTTTTTAAGAGTTCTAAATAAGCTAAGACACTTGGTCTTATATTGGTTTCAATAATTCCCTTTGCTTTATCTTTCCAGATAGAAACTTCAGAATCTGAAATCGATGGCGCGAAATTAACCATAAGTAATGGATCCGCTTCGAGACTTGTATCTAAGTAGTTTTCTAGTTGATCGATAGTTCTTAAAATATTTCTTTCGGTAGCTACTCTATTATTATCTAATCCTAATTTCTGAACATCTGCTATTTGATTAAATAATCGCTTGTAAAGTTCTAATCTTTTTAAAAGTAAATCTGCTGATTCTTGGTCTGGTACGAACATTTGCTGATTGTAATCAATTAGAAAACCAGTGAAACCTGCAACACCAGCAGAAAATTCCCAACCCCTGTCTAATAAAGAATCTTTTTGTGAGCTAAGTGCAAACTCAAGCATTCCATGCGTGACTTTTTCTCTATCGGTAAGAGAGTCAAAATCAATTGCAGTTAATCTAGCTGTTGCTTCGTTTACCGATTGTGATTCTTGGTCAAATTTCTCTTCTGTGAGTTCTTCAATTTTATCAAAATAACTCTTATGTCCTCGCATAATTGCTGAAGTAGGTGAAGAATCTAAAGAGTGTTGAAAAAAATCATCTGATAACTTTACTAACTGTTCATTTGCCATTGTTTTCCCTTTTTAAATTCTGAATTTCTACCTCTAGTTTATCCAGTTTTTTTGCTAAATCGTTCATGGTCATATCTTTGTCTCCAAAGCTTGAAATAAAATAAGAAGAAACTGCTGCTGTAATCGTAGCAATGAAACCTATGCCCATAACCATCAAGGCGCTTGCAATAATACGACCAAGATTTGTGAGTGGAGTGATATCTCCATAACCAACTGTGGTAATTGTCACAAGAGCCCACCATAAGCCATCACTATAGGTCTGCACATCTGGTTCTGATATGTAAAAAAGAAAACCAAAGAATAGGACAATGGCTACGGTTGCGTAAACAATAAATCTCAACCCTTTTGAGTTAAATATAGCTTTAACAGTTGCCGCAAATCTATTTAATAGAGCTGCCAGTCTAAAAAATCTTAAGGCATTTAAAAGTCTTGGAAGTCGAGCAAATCTTAAAAATCCGGAAGACTCCAACCCCTCTGGAACAATTGGAAATGAGAAAATAACAATGATTAACTCTATTTTGTGAGATTTGATGAAATCTATCTTATTTTCAGAAAAATAGAATAAAACGACATACTCAACTAAAAAAACAGCCCATATTCCCCAGTTTAAATATAAAGCTACTGGCTCAAGGGTCTGTTGTGTGTATTCAATTACTAGAACAGGTATCAGCATTAAAACAGAAATCATCACAGGAACTTCGAAAAACTTTTCTGCTTTTTGGAATGAACTATTCGACATAAAGCATTATAAAACTAATTTAAAAGCTTTTAATAAGAAACTGTTCTATTTAAATTGATTACATGAGGAAAATATTGTTTAATATATTTTTAGTTACTGCAATTATGTTATTCTTAATAATTTTTTTACATCCTCAGAAATTGAGTGAAGAAATGGAAAATGAAGAAGTAGCAATTTCTCAATTAAAGACTACAGAGACAACAATCTATGTACTCTCTCAAAAAGATCATATAAAAACAATTAAGCACGTTATGGAAAATTATGATATGTCTTTATTGTCATCAAATCTAAATGCATATAGTGAAATTCTTTTTAGTGATATAGAAGTTCAGTTGCAGGAAATAGCTCTAAAAAATGCAACAATATACGCATCTATGAAAATTAATAAATTTAAAAAAGAGAATGATCAGATTAGAGGGATCTACTTAAATGGATATTTATTTAACAACCCTAGTAAAAGAGAGAGTATAGAAAAGATTTTGACCAACACTGATGTAAACACACTTGTAATTGATGTGAAGACCGACAATGGTCATATACTTTTTGATACTGAAATAGATGAAATTATATATTTAAATAATGAACGAGTTAAATTTACTAAAAATGACCTGCAAGAACTTAGAGAAATTAAAGACATTTATTTAGTTGGTCGATTAGTTGTTTTTCAAGATCCTTTATTTGCAAAAGTATTTCCAGATGAAGCAGTATTTGACTCACGATTAAATAAACCATATTCGCAAAATGGACAATTCTTTTTAGACCCCTCAAGCAAAAAGGCTCAAGATTACATTATCAATATTGCAATAGAATCCTGCAGACTTGGTTTTGACGAAATACAATATGATTACATCAGATACCCAGATTCAAGTAGTAAATTTATGCAATTTGATACTAAAAATGATTTTGAAAACAGAGTTAATAATATAAATTCTTTTCTCTCAAAATCTAGGCAACTTCTCCATAGTGAGGGTTGTTTACTTTCAGCAGATACTTTTGGTTTTATTCTTACGAATAAACAGGACGGCGGAATTGGTCAGAATCTTGAAACTATTGTTGAAAATGTAGATTTTATATCTCCAATGGTCTACCCATCGCACTATACAAATGGTTCTTTTGGTTATCAGAACCCTAATAAGCATCCTTATGAAGTAATAACCGCTGCTCTAACAGATGCTTTGGATAGGGGTGTGGACAAGGATAAAATTAGGCCATTCTTGCAGGGTTTTTGGCATAGTAACGAAGATATAAGAAACAATATTAAAGCTGCTTCAGACCTGGAGATGGACTGGTTGATTTGGAACATATTATCCGTGTATGAATTAGATTCATTTACTAAACTAAGTGAATGACAATAAAAAATACCTTTAAAAAAAATCTAGATTCCATACATAAACAACTTACAGAAGTTAGCGACTGGATGTACGAAAATCCTGAACTCGGATTCAAAGAGTTTAAAACCTCAGAATATTTAGTTAAGTTTATTGAATCTTTCGATGAAAAGGTTGCCTACCCTACTGGAGGTCTTGATACTGCTTTTGAGGTTACATATGGCAATGAAGGGCCTCTTATCGTTCTCTGTGTTGAGTATGATGCTTTACCCGAAATTGGTCATGCATGTGGTCATAATATAATTGCAACTGCATCAATTGGTGCTGGTCTAGCTATTAAAGGACTTGTAGATGAGTTAGGTATCAGAGTTAAATTACTTGGTACACCTGCAGAAGAAGGAGGTGGAGGAAAAATTATACTCTTAGAAAATGGAAATTTTGAAGATGCTGTATGTTCTATGATGATCCATCCAGGAGTTGAAGATGTTGTTAACCCCACTTTTACAACAATACAACAATACAAAGTTGAATTTTTTGGTAAAGATGCTCATGCTGCGGGAGCACCGGAGCAGGGTATAAATGCACTAGATGCTCAAATCCAACTTTTTGTCAATGCATCAACCTACAGGCAACAAATGGTGTCAACAAATAGAATGCATGGTGTGATTACTAACGGGGGCTTTAAGCCAAATATTATCCCCTCATATACAAGTTCAGAATGGTATCTTAGAGCATTAAATGAAGGTGATTTATTAAAAATCGAAAGTGATTTTAAAAACTTTGTAAATGCAGCTGCGATGTCTACAAAGTGTGAAGTGAAGATAGAGTCACCAGATTATAGGTATACGGAAATTGATAATAATAAAACCATGTATGATCTGTACAAGGAAAACTCTTTATCAGTTGATAGAAAGATGATCTTACAAAGCGAGGCGTCTAGACCGGGACTTGGATCAACGGATATGGGGAATGTATCTTTAGCGATGCCTTCTATCCATCCTATGCTATCAATAGATTCTGGTGATGCTGTTAATCACCAACCTGAGTATGCAGCCGCTACGTTAACCCCAGGAGGGCATAAAGCAATATATGATGGTGCATATGCAATGGGTTCAACAATTATTGATTTAGCTGAAAAAAATCTTTGGAGTGAGCTTTAAAGAATCTGGCTCAAGAATAGCTTTGTTCTATCACTCTTTGGATTGTTGAAAAACTCTTCTGGTGTGTTCTCTTCAACAAGCTGACCGTCATCAAAAAGCATTACTCTATCAGCAACCTCTTTTGCGAAACCCATTTCATGAGTAACAACAATCATTGTCATACCTGATTTAGCCAATTCTTTCATAACATCTAATACTTCTTTAATCATCTCAGGATCTAAAGCTGATGTTGGTTCATCGAACAACATTATCTTTGGTTCCATAGCTAAAGCTCTTGCTATAGCTACTCGTTGTTGCTGTCCACCTGAAAGTTGTCCTGGAAACTTATCTGCTTGTTCTGGAATTCCCACACGTTCGAGTAATTCCATAGCTTTTTCTTCAGCTTCAGTTTTGCTCTTTTTTCTTACCCAAATAGGAGCAAGCGTTATGTTTTGTAAAACAGTTAGGTGTGGGAATAAGTTAAAACTCTGAAATACCATTCCTACCTCTGAACGAATAGCTTCTATGTTTTTTAAGTCATTCGTTAACTCAATACCATCAACGAATATCTGCCCATCTTGATGTTGTTCGAGTCTGTTTATGCACCTTATGAAAGTTGACTTACCCGAGCCTGAAGGTCCTGCAATGACTAAAACTTCTCCCTCAGCAACATCCATGCTTATACCTTTAAGCGCTTGAAAGTCACCGTACCATTTTTTAACGTCAACTGATTTGATTATGCTCATAATTATCTCTCTCCTAATCCTAATCGTTTCTCAATTTTCATGCTTCTTCTTGCGAAGCTGTATGTAAATATCCAGTAAAATATTGCACAAAAAAGTATATTCTCCTGTATAGTTCCTAAAAAGTTAGCACCTTGTGATTGGTTAGGAATAACTTTAGATCCAATATATAGAAGGTCAAATAATCCCACGATAGCTACCAAACTTGTATCTTTAAAAAGACTTATAACCTGGCTCACAATTGGAGGGATAACGGCTCTTAATGCTTGTGGCATAATTATTAATGTAATTCTCTGTAGGGTGCTTAATCCCACAGCATCGGCTGCTTCAAATTGACCATTACTTATCGACTGTAGTCCACCTCTCACATTCTCCGCTAAGTAAGCTGAGCTAAAGATAGCAGTAACAACTATTGCTCTTAACACTTCATCAAACTCTACTCCTTTAGGTAGAAAGAGTGTGAGCATAACGCTTCCAAAAAAATAGCCACGTAATGAACGGAACGGATCTTACTAATTCAATTACTGCAGTACAGATTATTCTTATCACTGGAAGTTTGGAAGTTCTTCCTAGAGCTAAAATAACTCCAAAAGGAAAAGAGATAGCAATTCCAAAAAATGCTATTAACCAAGTTAGTGTAAATCCACCATAGATTGAAGATCCAGGAACTACTATTAAGGATTCAGATGATGCTCCTCTCATCAGCAGTACGAGAATAAAGACTGTTACGCTCCATACAATAGAAAGATTTTTTGCCGACTCTTTGGAGTTAGCAATTGTTGGAGCTACAGAAACTAAAAGCCATGTAATGAAAAATAATATTTTTAATTGTCTTAGTACTGGTAAAAAGAATATCACTATTGATAGAACCAACATTCCATAAGTGATATATCTTTGATAGGGAACTATTTTCTCACTATTTAACGTCCTTATTGCAAGAATACCCAGTATTGAGAATGTCACTGCAATAGGTATATCTAGTGTTAGGATGTTTGACATTCCAAAATCTGGTTTTCTATATATCCAAGACACTATCACTAATGGAGCAAGAACCCATGAGGAAAGAATTAATCTACTCATAGAATTTTTACCTTTTGCTTTTAAGAAGCTTCCTATTAGGTATGCAAAAATCATAAAGCCAAAAATAATTGTCCAAGGAATGGTTGTTGTGTTGGCTAACGGTAGGAATGGGTCTGGATCTACTCTTTCGTTTGATGATGTAAAAGTTACAGTTGGAACTTTTATGATCCAAATCGAACCAACAAGCAAAGATAAGTATAAAAAGCTAATTCTGTCTCTTACAATCTCATTTTTTGGATAGGTTTTTCTTAATAAATACACGGTAAGAATTAAACCAACACCAACAGCAAGACAAATATATCTAGTATTGTTGCTAAAGACTTCAACGGTAGTTCCCTCAACATCTACGGAAGTCGGTGCAATTAAAACAATGAACAGGAAGCTACTTATCCCTTTTAGTAATCCGTCACACCATTCTTTTATTATTACTTTTTCTTTGAGAGAGTTGAACCCCCAACTAAGTCCTAATAAAAATATTAATAATCCAACAGTTATCCATACCCTTATAAAGTCTGATTCTGGATACGCCTGCACCATATATAATTGTAAATTATAAGTAACTGCAGTCCACTCTCTCTCTGGAGAGATGAAAAATCCAATTATCGCTCGAAATACACTCACTACAGCAGCGATGGAAAGTACAGTCAAAATAGAGGAGCTTAGGCTTGAAAATAAATTTTCTTTAAGCCATCTTGATACTCCAGCAAACTGTACTTCTGGTGGACTTTCTAGTGTTTTGTTATCTTGCATTACCTTTCCACCATCTTCATTTTTCTATTGTAATAATTAATTATTGAGGATAAGACAAGACTTACGGTTGAATAGAATGCCATCCATATTAAGAAAACAGCCACTGTTTGACCTTCTTGATTATATATCGTTTGCCCTACAGCAACAATTTCAGGAAATGCTACAGCAATTCCTAATGATGTATTCTTAGCTAGATTGAGATATTGATTTCCCATTGGTGGCAACATAATCCTGAGTGCCTGAGGTAATACTATTAACCTTAGAAGTGTGCTTCTTTTTAAACCCAATGATAATCCAGCTTCTGATTGCCCTTTTGCAACTGCCATGATTCCAGATCTTACAACTTCTGAAATAAAAACTGAAGTATAGATAATTACACCCATCCAGGTTGCAAAATAGCCTACGCTCATCACTTTTCCTACATCGGGTGAATATCTACTAAATTTTGATTGTCCAGCTTGTATTATTTCTGGATAGCTTAACGTAAATGGTTCTCCAGTAAGTTCCCAGTTAAGTCTATTTTGAACACCATCTAGAAATTGAGGTATTCCCCAATCTGCTTTAAAGAAAGGTTCATCTCCTACAAGAAAATCTGAAATTGTAATACCGAAAGGTAGGAATAGACCTATCGCAAGGATTAGAACTAGTAAGCCCGCCATGATGATTTTAAAAATGTCATCATCTGTAAGAATTCCTCTATTTTCTGCACTTCTAGTTCTCTTAATTTCCTTTGAAATATATTTATATGAATAATAAAAGCCAATAAATATTATTAGTGACTGTATTCCAATTCTGGGTAATAATTCAAAACCATCGGACAACAGTGATGCCACAAATCCTATAACTCCTACAGCTTTATAACCACCAAACCACCCTCCAACGTTCCATGCAATAAACGTTATAAATGAGGCTATGCCTGGATAAGCTTCTCTTCCTTCAGACTCCATTACGGAAACTCTCCATTTAAAAATTCTCCTAGCTGCAATAAAGGATAAAATAAACCAAACACCAAATAGCCAGCTAGTTTCCTGAGCATCTAGCCAAGGAAAAGCAATACCCTTTGCACTAATATCAAATATCATTTCTCCACGGTCAATCTCTTCTGGTCTTGGGAAAGATAAAATGACAGCTTGCCAAAAAAATATCTGGACTAACAAAGGTATATTTCTGACTGTTTCTACAAGCCCTGAAGACGATCTTTGTACGACCCAGTTTTTAGAAAGTCGTGCAACACCAATTACTGTTCCAAGTATGGTTGCTACAAAAATACCGGATATAGCAATACGTAACATATTAGCCATTCCAACCTGTAGAGCCTGTAAACCTGACTCAGGGTATGTGACGAAGCCTTCGGAAATAAGAACGCCGGGAGTGGTACCAAGAAATCTCCAAGAAAAGGGCAAATTAGTTGCATTTAGGTTTTCAATTGCTTGAGATACAAAATTACTAATTAAGTTAAAAATAAAGAGCAAGAAGGCAATTTGTCCTGCCCATTTAAGGAATCGTACATCTCTCCAAAAAGCTTTGTTAAATTTCATATTTTTTTTCAGTCATCAGTATTAGAAAAGGATAGCACCCGAGTAACTACATTTCTAGGCAGTTTTCAAAGAATAAAAAAAAGGGGTCCTGAGACCCCTTTTTTAAAACATTTAAGTTTTTACCTTGCAGGTGGTGCGTAAATTAATCCGCCATCTGTCCAAGGTGCGTTAGCTGAACCTTCTCTATAAAGTCCGACTGGATTTAAGTTCTTTGAATAAATCTCGTCGTAGTTACCAACTTGCTTGATAACGTTATAGTAAGCATCTGCACTTAAGCCCATGCTTGTTTGAAGTTCGCCATCATTTTTTCCTGTAAGACGTCCCATTTCTGGATTAGCCTCATAGTCAAATGAATCGACGTTTGCACGTGTTACACCATATTCATCAGCGATGAATGTAGCATATACTGTCCAGTTAACAATGTCTGCCCATTGGCTATCGTTTGAACGATAAACAGGTCCAAGAGGTTCTTTAGAGATTGGTGTAGCTGGGAAAATTGCCCAGTCATTCATCTTATCCTCTTTAGCTCTGTTACCAACAAGACCGGAACCATCTGTAGTTACAAGATCACATTCTCCAGCT
>CABXDM010000002.1 GCA_902510965.1 uncultured Candidatus Actinomarina sp. | reverse complement strand
CTTCAAGGAATGGTAGAAAACTAGTAAATATCATTCCAAAATGAAGCAATGTTCATCGACAAGATTGATCTAACACTTTTTTCTGGCTCTGGGGGATCCGGCTCAATTAGCTTCAGTTCTAAAAGCTCTAAAACTTCACCTAATGGCGCTAGTGGTGGTAAAGGCGGATCGATAATCATAAGAACAAATAGAAAGCTATTTGATTTCAGCCATATTTATTCTAAAAGCATATTTAAAGCTGAAAATGGTGGTGATGCATCTAAAAATTTACAATCTGGTAAAAATGCCAATGATTTAATAATAGAGGTCCCACTAGGTACAAGTGTTATTGATAGTGAAGGGTTAGTTGCTAAATTAATTCATGAAAATCAAGAATTAAAAATACTACAAGGTGGAAGAGGTGGCCTAGGAAATAGGGAGTTAAAATCTAGCAGAAACATTAATCCAGGAATTGCAGAGCAAGGTCAAAAAAGGGTTAAAAAAGAAATAAAACTTGAATTAAGTTTAATTACAGATATTGCAATTTTAGGGTTGCCCAACTCAGGTAAAAGCACGCTAATTAAAAAAATTACAAACTCAAATGCTAAAACCGATTCATATCCCTTTACTACAGTGTCACCAAACCTAGGAGTCATTGAAAATCTAGAAAGCAAGTATATAATCTGTGATCTTCCAGGCCTCATAAAAGGTGCTGCATCAGGAGTGGGGCTAGGTAAATCAATTTTGAAACACCTAATTAATACAAAAGTACTTATTTTTTTATTAGATCCGTCAAACATAGAACTAAATACAGATCAGCAAATTAAATTACTCCAAAATGAAGTATATAGCTATGATAAAAAATTAGAAAAGCTTCCTGTTTTACACATTGTTAATAAAGCAGACTTAGATGTAAAAGAAGATGGGATGCTAAACATATCTGCATTAGAAGAGACGAACATAGATATTCTACTTCAAAAAATAGAAGAACTTAACATTAACAATCTGAAGACGCTTAACAGAAGTTTTCTAAGAACAGAACTACACAAAAATAATTTCAGTATTGAAAATTCATCCGCTGACTATTGGAATGTTGAGGGTCCTGAAGTAGATAGAATTACTGGCTTATTAGGAAATGAGAGTGATGTTTTTAATGAAATCTCTTATAGATTTGAAAATTCTGTCATTCCAGAGGAATTAAAATTGTTAGGAGTTAAAAAAGGAAGTACTATCAAATTGGGCAGTTTTGAGTTTATATATGAAAATTAAGAAAAATATTGTTATTAAAATTGGAACCACCTCCATAATTAAAGATGGACTGCTTAATAGACAATTTATAGAGTCTCTGGCAAGAAGTGTAAAATTACTCAAATCACAAGGGGTTAATACTCTTATTGTCACATCTGGAGCTGTACAATTAGGTGCAAATGAATTAAATTTAAAAAAAAGACCAACCAACTTAAAATCACTCCAAGTAGCTTCTTCGGTTGGACAGATTGAATTAATAAATTCTTTTAAAAGTATATTTAATAACCATAATTTAAAAATAGGACAAGTGCTGATATCTAAGAACGTGTTGGAAGATAGATTTCAATTTGTGAATACTACGGAGGCATTAAATGAACTTTTAAATCAAGACATTATTCCTGTAATCAATGAAAATGATATCGTAGCAACAGAAGAACTTAAATTTGGAGATAATGATCGACTTTCTGCAATAGTGGCGATTATCACAAAGGCAGACAAACTAATAATTGTTACAGACCAAGAAGGTTTATTCAATGCAGATCCAACCTCAACTAAAGATGCTCAAAAAATTGATTATATCGAATTTGATTCAGAGGAACTCACAAATTTAATAGAAAAATCATCTTCTGGAAGAGGTATGGGTGGATTTTCTACAAAAATAATGGCTGCTCAAATGGCTGGATTTTCAGGAATACCAACACAAATTATTCCTTGGACCAACGAAGCGGTTCTCGACTGTATTAACGAGGTAGAAATAGGCACATTAATCAAGCCATCAATAAAAAAAGTGAAGTTAAAAAAACTATGGATTGCTTATGGATTGCCAGTTATTGGAAAAATAATAATAGATACTGGAGCTGTAGAAGCAATAAATTCCGATGCATCCCTTTTGTCAATAGGAATCAAAGAGATAGTAAAAAACTTCGATAATGATGAAGGCGTCGAAATCTTTGATGATCAAAATAATCTCATTGCTAAAGGAATATCAAAAATACATAGTTCAGATATCTCTAATAAAAATAATGAAATTGTCATTCATAAAGATAATTTATTAATCTTATAAAAATGATTTTTATTATTGCGATAATCAAATAAACTTGATGTGTGTTAAAAGATATAGGTATTAAAGCTCAAAAAGCTGCTGAACAGGTAAAAAAACTTGATTCAGATTTAAAAAATAGAATTATTGATGATATGTCAAGTCAACTACTTGAAGATAAGGATTCAATACTTGATGCAAATAATCAAGACCTACAAAATGCCTCAAATTTAAACCTCTCAAGTGCTTTAGTTGATAGGTTGACACTTTCAAAAGAGCGTTTAGTCGGTATGAGTGAGGGACTTCAAAAAATTATAGATTTAGAAGATCCTGTAAACTTAGTCACTAAATCCTGGAAAACAAAAGAAGGATTAAATATTGAAAAAAAAAGATCTCCATTTGGAGTTATTGGTGTTATTTATGAGGCTAGACCAAATGTAACAAGTGATGTATCTGCATTATGTTTAAAATCAGGCAATGCCGTGGTACTAAAGGGATCAAGTTACTGTGTTGACTCAAACAATGCAATTTTGAAATCATTACAAAAAGCGCTTAAATCCAACCATGTTGATGAAAACTCGATTCAACTTATTAAGAGTAAAGATCGGGATGATGCAATTAAATTTATGCAGCTGAAGGAGTACATTGATTTGATTGTTCCAAGAGGAGGAAGAGGTCTTATCGATACTCTTGTTGAAAATGCGAAGGTCCCATTCATACTTGATGGTGATGGAAATGTTCATTTGTACATTCATGATGATGCCAAAAAAGAATACATTAATGACATTATCGTTAATTCTAAAGTCCAGAGACCAGGAGTATGTAACGCACTTGAGACACTCTTAATAAATCGTAAAGTTTACAATGAAATCGGTAAAGAAATCATTTCAGAATTAATCAACAACGATGTTGAGTTATTTGTTGATAAAGACATTAAGGATGAGTTTCCATCACTTGAAGAGGTCACAGAAACTCATTTCGCAACTGAGTTCCATGATCTAAAGTTAGCAGTTGGTATTGTAGACACACTAGACGAAGCCATAGAGCATATCCAGGAATATTCGTCTGGACACACAGAAGGTATCATTTCCGAATCTACAAAAGTCGCTGAACAATTTTCTAAAAGTATTGATTCCTCTGTCATTTTTATTAATACCTCAACTAGATTTACAGATGGAGAAATGTTTGGATTTGGAGCAGAAGTGGGTATAAGTACTCAAAAACTTCATGTGAGAGGGCCTATGGGTTTGGAGGCGTTAACCACCGAAAGGTATGTTGTGACTACTGAAGGGATAATTAGAAAGTGAATATAGAAGATTTGAGTCTTAAGGATTTGCAGAAAAGTGGATACTTTGCTGATCAGGCCTTACTGGATGTAGTTAATGCAGCTCGTTTTTTAAATAAACCATTACTGATAGAAGGACCAGCAGGTACCGGAAAAACATTTTTAGCAAAAACCCTCTCAGGGATTCTTAATTTGGAATTGATCCGTCTCCAGTGTCATGAGGGCATTGATGAGGACAGAGCTGTATATGAATGGAATTATAAAAAACAACTTTTATCTATTCAAACTAAATCTGATACGAGTAATCTTTTTGCTGAAGAATATCTTATAAAAAGACCTCTATTAAAAGCATTGACCTCTGAAGTTGATAACTTACTTCTTATTGATGAAATAGACCGAGCTGATGAAGAATTTGAAGCATTACTCCTAGAAATACTTGCAGAAAACCAAATCACAATTCCTGAAATGGGAACCATTACTGGCAAAGAGAACAAGGTTATAATACTGACCTCTAATAACACCAGAGAATTATCAGATGCATTAAGAAGAAGGTGCATATATCTATATCTTGATTTTCCAAACATTGAGATAGAAAAAAAGGTACTAATGAATACTGTTGAGGGAATATCAGAAGATGAAGCTATTAAATATGCCTCACTCATTGCTTTTGTAAGAAATCTCAACTTAAATAAAATACCCTCATTAATTGAATCTGTTGAATGGGTAAAATTTAATATTTTCAATAAAAGTCAAACTGATGAAAACTTAGGTATTTTACTTAAAGATAAGTCAGACCATAAATTATACCTTGAAAGTATGGAACATTTTAATGAGTCTAACAACAAATGAGTTAGCTAAATTTTCTGCTTTTTGTAAAGATAACAACTTTCACATTCCCGTAGAATCAAGCGAAACATTTTTGAAGTATAAAATACAAAAGGATTTAAATTCACTTGAAGACAGCATAAAATATTTATATTACTTACTACCAAAAGACTATGAAAGCCAACAAACTCTTAAAAGCTTAATTTATAAATATTTTCATTATGTGATTGAAGATTTGAATAGTGCAACATTTCATATTATCGATGAATATCAAAACAATAATCAAAAACTTCTTGAAATACTAGAAGACATAAATTTAGGTAATTTAGAAGAACTCGAACGCATGTCCGTAGATCTTATTATGAACGATATAGATGCGGATTTCACGAGACCAGTATCAGACTTATATTGGTTAAATCAAATTAAAAAATCCAAAAAATATCAAGATTTTTTTGATATGTTTAATAATCTGGCAATGTCTAAATTCTCAGAACTCACTAATCAGTTGAATAAAGAAAACATGCAGAGATTATTAGATAACTCTATTTTGGAAAAAATTATAGAGGAAAGAAATAAACAAAAAGTAGCTTATAAGCCCTCAGAGCTTGAACCAAGAACACAACTTAATGAAAAAGATTTTTTATTTACCAATCAAGAGGAACGTAAATTATTACTAGAGCAAACCTATCAATTAGGGAAAAAACTAGCAATAAAATACAAGCGATTTATAAAAGACTCAAATAAAGGACACCTATATTTCCGAAGAACTATTCGCAAATCCCTAGAATCTGGAGGTTCATTTGAAAAGCTTATTTTCAAACCTCGGGTCAAAAAAAAGCCAAAACTAACGATTTTATGCGATATTAGTGGGTCAATGGCACTGAATTCATTATTTGGTGTAACACTGCTTTACGGGATGGTTAGTAAATTTAAATCTATTAAAGCGTTTGTCTTCATAGATGGAGCAACTGAAATATCAAAAACTTTACGATTAATTAAAAAAAATGAAATTGAGAAAATATTTTCCAGATGGAGTGAATTTGTAAAATCAGATGGGCATTCTGACTACCAAACGTCGCTTCGGGAACTTATTAAATTCGACAATTCTGAAAAGGGAACATTAATTGTTATTGGAGATGCCCGAAATAACTATAGAAACATATCTGAAGATCTTATTGAAGACTTAGATGAAAAGTATAAAAAAATATTTTGGATAAATCCAGAACAGAGTAAATACTGGAACACTGGCGATAGTCAAATGAAAAAGTTTGAAGAAATTAACTATAAGACTGTTGAAGTGAGAAACTATAAACAGTTAAAAGATTTTATTAAAGAAATAGATCTCAAAAAGGTATTATCACTATGAGTATCGGTATTTTAGGTGGGACATTTGACCCACCACACAAAGCACATGTCGAGATTTCCAGTAGAGCAATAGAACAGTATGACCTAAATCAAATTTACTTTGTTCCGTCTAAAAATCCCTGGCAAAAAGACGTATCTACAACTTATATCGATCGCTTCAATATGACTTCTATACTGGTTCAAGACTTTAATAATATAGAAGTTAGTGATATTGAACAATTGAATGAAAATAAGACTTATACAGTGGATACTCTTAAAAAGCTATCAATTCCTAAAGATGAACTGTATTTCATTCTAGGTGCAGATGTAGCTATAGATATTAAGACATGGAGTAGATATGAAGAACTTGAGAAACTTACTAACTTCTTAATTGCACCTAGAAATCATATTAATGAAAAATTGTTAGATGAACTTTTTCCCTTTGAATATAGCCTAATAGAAGGGGAGGAGCTAGACATTAGTTCATCAAATATAAGAAAGAGTTATGAAAATGGGGTTAACCTAAACTCTATAATCCCCGAAGAAGTATTAAATTATATTTCTAAAAATAAGCTTTATTAATTCTTCCAAGTCTTTTTATAAAAAAGAATTGCGATAGGAAAAATCTCCAATCTTCCAACAATCATCAAAAAGCAAATAACTAATTTAGATGGTGAATCTAAAAAAGCGAAATTTCTAATTGGCCCCACTTCATTAAGTCCAGGACCAATGTTATTCATGGCAGAAGCCACGCTACTTAATACTCCCTCAAAAGATAAATTAAGACCTGCAGCACTAGTTGTTGCACTAAGTGCAAACGTACCAAGCACAAAAATAGCAACATATAGAATAAAAAACGTTTGTACAGATTCAATCATTTTTTCTGGAAGTGCAGATTTAGACATCCGAATTTTAAATATTGCATTAGGGTAAAGTATTTTACGTATTTCATTTCTTACTGATTTTAAAAGAGCTATTACCCTAATTGTTTTCAATCCACCAGCTGTTGATCCGGCCATTCCACCTAAAAACATTAATCCTAAAATGAAAGCTCTATAGTCTACACTCCAAAATTCGTAATCAATATTCGTAAATCCAGTTGTTGTTATTAACGTCAGTGATGTAAATAGTGCAGAGTTAATAGCTTCTAGATATGTTTCACTAATAGATAGTGTTTTAGGAATAAAAATTAAGGATGATGAAATTATTATAAATAGATAAAATTTAAATTCTGTACTCTCTACTAAGCTTTTGAAATTTTTAAAGCTTTTGAATATGAGAGTAAACGAAATTCCAGCAATAAACATGAATAGTATTATTACCCACTTTGCTGATTGAGCCATTTCAGCAACTGATGAATTTAAAACACTGAAACCTCCTGTCGATAGTGTTGTTAATGAGTGGTTTAAAGCTGAGTAAAACGATAACCCACTGAAATATAACATAACAGTTTCAAGTAAAGTTAATCCCGAATAGACTACCCATAATAATTTCGCAGTATCCTGAAATCGGGGTGTTAACCTATCTGCAGTAGGCCCCGGTGATTCTGCTTTGAAGAGATTAATTCCACCTGAGCCAAGTAATGGAAGAACAGTTATCGTCAAGACCACTATTCCCATTCCACCCAACCACTGAGTAGTTGATCTCCATATAAGTAATGAGGCACTTACAGACTCAATGTCACTTAGTATTGAAGAGCCTGTTGTTGTAAAACCTGAAATTGTCTCAAATAATATGTCAATAAATGACAAATTTATATTTGAAAGCAAGTACGGGATAGTTCCATATGCTGAAATCAATATCCATGATATACCAACAGCTCCAAAACCTTGTATAGTAGTGAGTTTTCTAGTGGGTAAAATATTTTTCCTTATCAAAAATGAAAAAACTAATGTAGATACCAGAAGAATTACAAGAGAGTTTGCATAGAAATAATCTTGCTCATAAAAACCATAAAGCATAGTTGGAATTAATGATGCTGCTAGAACGGGATACACAGCAGAACTAATAAATATTATAATTTTTAACATTTAAAATCTAACAGAATAATTCTTCTACTTCTTCAATACTTTCTGGATGCGTGAAAACAACTAATTTATCCTTAGCTCCAAATTTCCAGCTTCCAGATGGGATGAAGGTATTTTCTCTTCTTGTAACACCAGCAATGAGGCAATTATTTGGTAATTCAAGATCAGATATTGACTTATCTAAGATTTCACATTTGTCACTTATAATTATTTCCAACGCTTCAATATCAGTATCTTCGAACGTCAATGCAGAGGTTACTTGAGAAGATCTCACATCTTTCAGGATGGAGTTAGCAGCAGAAATTCTTGTCGAGATAGTTGCTTGTATCGATGAATCTTTTAATAATTCTAAATAATCAATTTTATTCACTCGTGTAATAATTTCTGTTGCACCAAGAGCTTTACCTACGAGTGAGCAAACTATATTCTTAGAATCATCTTTACTTAAAGCAACAATTGCTGATTCATCATCAACTCCAATATCAATCAAATTATTAGGAACTTCTGGATCATTGCAGACAACAATCACATGAGAATTATTTTCAGCTATCCTATTACAATCTTTTTCGTTGTCATCAATGACAACAACATCATATTTTTTATATAATCTCTGTGCTAATAATTCTGCAGCTCTTGAGGCACCAATTATGATAACTTTTCTTAATTCTTTTTTTTCTTCAATTCCCAGAAGAGACAATGCAGTTTGAATATCACCATTTTTAACGATTAGTTTAACATGATCATTTTCTGCGAGTTCAGTATCTCCATTAGCTAGGCTGGATTCATTATCTCGAACAAAAGCAGTTACAAGCCAATTTTCTCTTCCACCAAATTCATGGATGTTACTGAGTTTACTATTCAATAAAGGAGAGGATTCCGAAATGACTCCACCGATTGATAGAAGTTTACCATCTCCAAATTCATGAATATCATAGATACCTGCTCTAGATAATAATTTTTCTATCTCGTCACAAGCAGAATCAGAAGGGTCAATTATTTGGTCAATTTTTAATTCTTCTAGTTCATTTTTCATAGAACTATCTTGCACTCTAGCAAAAGATTTTTTAGTCCCCATATTTTTTGCTAAATAGCAACTTAACATATTTACATTTTCGTTATCAGTTACCGCAATAATTAAATCAGCTTCTTCAGCACCACCTTGGATTAGCGAACTAGGACTTCCACCATTTCCCTGAATGACTAATGCGTCTAATGTAGAGTTGAGTTCTTCTACTTTGTTAACATTTTCTTCTATTAGAGTTACGTCATGTTGTTCGCCGGAAAGTTTAGTTGCTAAAAAACTACCAACTTCTCCTGCGCCAATAATGATTATTTTTTTCAAGTTAGCCTCAACATTAAGGATAGTGCCATTATTTATTACATGGTAATATATTTATTAGTGACAAAAAAAATAAATGAAAATAAATCTAACCTCACTAATTCGCTAGTTGACATTCTTTTAATTCAAAATATTAAAGATATTAAAATTTATAAACCTAAATTGGATATTTATAGTGATCATGTCATTATTTCCACTGCAACTTCTAATACTCAAATGAATTCTGCACTAACAAAAATAATTAAGCACATTAAATCTCTTGGGTTAGAAGCACTTTCTGAGGGTATTAATTCATCATGGATACTATTACAGTCAAATGGCATATCTTTACATATCTTTACAGAAGAGGCACGAGATTACTATTCAATTGAAGATTTATACTTTGATAGTAATTTAGTGAACCAATATGGTTAAAATTCCAATTGTTAGGGGCTGTAGCTCAGCTGGCAGAGCACCTGCATGGCATGCAGGGGGTCAGGGGTTCAAATCCCCTCAGCTCCACTTACAATAATGAATATATCATTTATAAAAGAGATTCTGAGTCAAACTAAAGAGCTAGTCCTTTCTCAGTTTTTTATTGCTTTAGTGTCTTTATTACAAGTTTCCTTAGTTGTAAAAATATTAGGTGTAGAAAATTATGGAATTGTAACACTAATGGTAACCCTACCAACTCTTGTTTTCCGAGCTCTACATTCTAAAAATAGTGATGTAACCTTGGTATCAATCAAGCAGGACTCACTAGTAGGCTATTCTTATTTATTCGACTTACTGATTGGATTTTTTGCATTCTTGATCTGTATGATTACCTTAAATTTACCTATCAGTAGTTATTTTGGTATTGAGACTCTCGATTCTTATATAGTTGTATTTCTAGCTTCACGGATAATTCAAACATTTTCAGAGAGTTCCAAAGCTTGGTTGATTAAACAGGGAAAATTAAGGAAATTCTCAATTTTAGAGTCTTTATCAGTAGGTATAAGATTTCTGGCAATAGTAGTGCTTATATCAAATTCACCCACTGTGGAAAACTATATTTTAGGGCAGACTATTTATTCAACTTTTTACGGAACAGCGAGTATTTTACTGGTTAGAAAAAGTCTCAAAATAAATGAATTTAATTTCAAGGGTTTTAAAAATTATCTTAAATCAATTTATCCGATTTTTAAAGATATAAGATTCAATCAAATTATTGGTATTATTCCTCAACATTTTGACGTAATTGTTGTGTCTATTATTAGTGATTATTCAGCAGTAGGAATATATAGATTTGCAAAAAGATTAATTGAGCCAATAAATTATATAATTTCAATTTTTAACCCATGGTTACAAAGTAAGTTGAGCCATGACAATAGTTTTCCCATCCAATCATTCTTAAAAAAATTCCTATTTCCACTTGTTGTTACAGTAACTGTTTTTTATGTAGTTTTAGGTAGAACTGTCATAAAGTTGATTGGTTCAGAAGAATTTAACCCTTCATATGAGCCGATGCTCATTCTTCTAATAGGTTATATATGCTACCTGCTCACTTTCTGGATAAGGCAGTATCTACTTTTTAATAAACTAATAAAGTTCCACACATATGGAAAAATTCTGTATTCGTTCACATTTATTTCATTATCATTTCTACTAGGTTCTGCAAATGGATTTAATGGCATTGCACTCTCTTTGAGTATCTCAATGATTCTGCAAAAAATATTTGAATATGTTATTTATAAAAATAAATTAGCCTAATAAAAATAAAGATTGCCTCAATTAAAAAAACTTTAATTATGATTACCTTATGCTAACAAAAAACAAAGTAACTGATTTATTATTACTATTATCACTATTTTGTTATGGCTTAGATTCTTATTCTGTGTTGGGAATACCTGTTTCCTGGGTAGGTTTAGTAGCAATTTTTACTATTGCGATTATGAGAGATTATAAAATCCTCCTAAACTTTAATTTGTACTTCCTTTTGGCTCTATTTTTAGCGCCATCTTTTATCGACTTAATCCCATTAGGAATTGATGGATTTGATCAAAACTTACTACTTAGGCTATTCAATATTGCCTCTTTTTTAGTAGTTATTCATTTTGCAATGGGATATTTTAAATCAAACAGCAATGAGAATTTTTTAAATCTATTACAAAAACTTATTCTAATTTTCTCTATATACGCAATATATGTTTACTTTGCACAAATTTATGACTTGCCTGAGGTTATTAGAAATAGGTCTAATACGGGATTATTAGGAGATTCATTACAAACTACTTTCTGGCAATATGAGCCCCATAGAGCAATGGGCTCATTCAGAGAACCAGTATTACTTTCTTCTATGTTGCTTCCCTTATATCTTCTGTATCTATTTAGTGCTGAAAAGTTCAACATTGTTACTGTTATTGTTACTTCTTTAGCAATCGGCTTAACGCGTAGTGATTTAGTAAGGATTTATTGCTTCGTTCTTTTACTTGTTTTGATAATCAATTATTTCAAAAGAAAAATAATCCACCAAGCTATCTATCCAATATTACTTATTTTATTATTTTCTTTGATAGGAATTAAAGAATGTGATCTAAATCCACAAAGTGAAGATTGTATAACTTCTAATATTAAGTCTTCTTCTATAGAGGCAGTCATATTTTCTGATATTGGAGAAACACTTGCTATTGGTAGCGATAGGAGTAATGTAGTAGACTATTTTATTTTTTCATTTAAGTCCTTATCTCCACAGGGAATAACAAATATAAATTCTGGTTTTAGTAATTATCTTTCTCAAGAAATCCAACAAGAAATGTATTTTACTAATAGGTCACTACCAAACTATTTATTAAAAAGATTTGAAGCAAAGAACTTCGGTACAGGAAACTATTCATTATTAAAGTACTCTCCAAATGTACAGAACCTTTTTGTGAATAATGCACTGGCTCTAGGTGCACCATTTGTAGCCGTATTATTTGTTATTTTTATGAATCTTTGGATTACCGAGAAGAAAGATTTAAATTTTTATATATTTCTTTGCATTTTATTATTTTTTTCCATAACTCCAATTGAAGAATTTAATACTTTTTCTGCTCTAATTATTGGTGCTGGGTATAACATGATTCTTAAAGATAAAAGTAATGGATAATGATCAAATATAACTTCTCTCCGGGACCGGCGAAATTAAATAATTCTGTATTAGAGATAGTTAATAAAAATATTATAGAATATCAAGAAGAAGGGATATCTATTTTAGAAATCTCTCATAGGAGCGATAGTTTTGAAAAAATTCTAGAAACAACAAAAAAGAATTTAATAGAATTATTAAAGATACCTTCAAACTATCAGATTTTATTCCTTCAAGGAGGAGCAACATTTCAAAATACTTTTTTGGGAAACAACATAAACCAAAAGAAATCAACATCAAATTTGATTACAGGAACCTGGGGTCAAAAAACTTATGAAGACTTTATTCAAATTAGAGATTCAAAAAAAATTTTATTAGAAAATAATCAAATCTTAGAGTTCTTAAATCAACCACTGCCAGATGACATTCAAAATACTGATTATATGCATATTACTTCAAATGAAACAAT
Organism: uncultured Candidatus Actinomarina sp.; assembly: GCA_902510965.1. Taxonomy (GTDB): domain Bacteria; phylum Actinomycetota; class Acidimicrobiia; order Actinomarinales; family Actinomarinaceae; genus Actinomarina. The sequence goes on along the minus strand of CABXDM010000002.1, from coordinate 66,759 downwards.
TGAAGGAATTCAGATAAATAACTTTAATAAGATAGAAAATGATTTAATAATTGATAGCTCTTCTGATATAGGATCTTATATATTCGATTGGGATAACGTAGCGTATCTTTATGCTGGCGCACAAAAGAACTTGGGTATACCTGGGGTAACTATTTCGGTTGTTAGGGATGACTTTATCGAAAAAAATGATAATCCCACGTATCTTAATTTATATAAATTGATTAATAAAGACTCTCTTTTAAATACTCCACCAACTTTTGCAATATATGTCTTAAACCTTGTTACTGATTGGATGTTAACTATGGGTGGTATAAATTATTTTGAAAGGCAATCAATTGAGTACTCATCTGATGTCTATGCATTACTTGAAAGATACGATGACTACGTTACCTTGCCAGTTGAAAATTCTTTAAGGAGTCGGATGAATATTGTTTTTAATTTTAATAATGAAAAGAATGAACAAGCTTTTATTAAGGAATCTCTAGACCATGGCATCATAGGCATAAAAGGCCATCGTAGTGTGGGTGGGGTTAGGATTAGTTTATATAACTCTATTGACAGGCCTTCATTAGATTATTTACTAGGATTCATGAATTCTTTTTTTCAAAAATTATGATAATCAATAACTTTGAAAAATATAACTTTAAAAATTCTGAGGTCAGTGGAATCATAACTTCCATTAATTTCTCATCAGAAAAAGATGTTGAGATAATATTACACGAAGAAACTCAAGACAAATTTGAACAGGTTAGAGATTTAGAGACTGTTAAATCTTTTCCACCACTAGTTTTTTCCACAGTAGCAGATCGAGATCTTACTAATATCTTAAATGGTTCCAAAGAAATAAAGAAGTTAACACTATTAGATGGACACCATCGGTTTGAACACCTTAATCTATATAATTATGACTATTCCATACCTGTAGTTCTAATCTCGAACCAAGATGTTACAGTCCAATCATATAATTCCAAAATAAATGTAGATAAAAAGACATTTATAGATCATCTTTTTGCAAGTAATTTTAAACCATCTTCTTTTTCCAAATATTTTATAGAGATTGAAGATTGTAAATATTCAAATATAAAAATAGAAAGTATATATGAATTGTATGATTTTAAAAGAAAACTAATAAATCACGATTTCATTATTCCAATTCCTAACGATATGGTTAACGTCGATGATTTGATTATAAACTTTACACCAATTCAGCTTGTCGAATTTTATAAGGAGAATTATTTATTTCCTCCAAAGTCAACATGGATTTCTCCTAGAATCTAATTTGATTATGAAAGTATGTCATGTAATAAATACACTTAATAGGGGAGGCGCAGAAACACATTTATTTGATTTAGTACATCAACAAACACTCAAAAGCTATGAGGTGGAATTAGTCGTAATTGGATCTGACAGAGAGAATATAATGTCTCTTGAAGAAGAATTCAAAAATTTACAAATTCGAATTAAAAGGCTTAATGGGCCAAGAATGTTCAATATCTCGTCATACTTCAGGCTTTATTCTCACATTAAAACAAATAAATATCAGGTTATTCACTCTCACCAACCGAGAAGTGACTTTATGTTATACGTCGTTCGAAAATTTAATACTTCTTTTAGATGGATAGTTAGTGTTCATGGTAAATACGATACATACTTAGAAAGTACAAAAATATCTAATACTATAAAGAAAAGATTTATGCACTTGTTAGCTAGATACTGGGAAAAAGCTGATGCAGTCATAGCGATCTCAGATGCAGTTAGTGATTGGATTGTTGATCTAAATAAAAAAATTAGACCTACAGCTATTCCTTACTGGGTTGATCAAAGCAACTTAAATTCATCAAATACATTTGGAGAAGATATTTCAATTGGCTTTCTAGGAAGGCTTAATAAAAATAAGGGCATTGAAGAATTACTTTTAGCTTTTAATAAACTTGAAACTACAAACCTCACACTCACAATAGGAGGATATTCAGAACCAGCATACCTTGAATACTTAAAATCAATCTCAAATGAAGAAAGTTATAAAAAAATTAAATATCTTGGCTATGTTTCAAATAGAAAAATATTTTATGATTCTGTCGATTTATTTGTTTTTCCTTCATTTTCAGAGGGTTTAGGACTCGTGTTACTTGAGGCAATGAGTTTTTCAAAAGTATGTATAACTAGAGACGTACTTCCAATGAATACCTACCTTACAAAAGATAGTGGTTACTTATTTAAAAATAATGAAGAACTGTTGACTTCTTTAATTGAAGCCATTGAAGATTTAAGAAGAGATAACAAAAAAATAAAATCAAAATTGTTTAATATTGAACAAATGGTTAAAAAATCTAGTGCAGAAATAATTTTTCCAATGATAGAAAAGGTTTACCAAAGTGAGTGATTATAAATTTTCAGAATTTGAAAAAAAATGGCAAAGTAACTGGGCTAATTCAAATCTTGGTAAATGTGATTTAAATTCACAAAAGCCAAAGTTTTATAATTTATGTATGTATCCATATCCCTCTGGAGATTTGCACATGGGGCATATAAGAAACTACACAATTGGTGACGTGATTACGCGATATAAAAAACTAATTGGCTATAACGTACTCTCACCAATGGGTTGGGATTCTTTTGGCCTTCCTGCCGAAAATGCAGCAATTAAAACAGGTATACATCCTAAGAAATTTACTGAAGACAGAATGAAAAACATGAAAGATCAGATAATTAGACTTGGGTCGTTATATGACTGGGATAGAGAAGTTGCTGCACATACAGAGGAATACTACAAGTGGACTCAATATTTATTCATACAACTTTTCAACAATGATTTAGCCTATAAAAAAGATGCTCCGGTCAATTGGTGCACCTCTTGTAAGACGGTTCTAGCTAATGAACAAGTTATCGAAGGAAATTGTGATAGGTGTGATGCAATTGTCACTCAGAAAAATCTTAATCAGTGGTTTTTAAGTATTTCAAAATACTCTGAAGAACTTCTGAGTGGACTTAATGATATTGGAGATTGGCCAGAAAATGTTAAATCAATGCAGAAAAACTGGATTGGAAAATCTGTTGGAGCACAATTTAATCTTGAAGTAATAGATAGTGATATATCCATAGAAGTGTTTACCACCAGACCTGATACGTTATTCGGTATGACCTTTGCTGTAATATCTCCAGAACACAAATTAATGAAAAATATCCTTGATCTATCTAAAAATCAGGAAAATATTAAAAATTATATTTCTTCAGCCTCCTCAAAGTCTGAATTTGAGAGAATGTCTATTACTAAAGAGAAGACAGGGGTTGACACAGGGTTGTTTGTTATTAATCCACTCACTAATGAATCAATACCACTGTGGATTGCAGACTATGTTTTAATCAACTATGGTACCGGTGCAATAATGGCAGTTCCTGGCCACGATCAAAGAGATTATGATTTTGCTAAAAAGTATAATATTGAGATTAAACAGGTGATTAAGGATCCCAATAAAGAAGGAGATATTGAATTAGAAGCTTATACAGGACATGGAGAGTTAGTTAATTCAGATAACTTTGATGGACTAAATTCCCATGAGGAAGCCTCTTCTCAGATTATTAAAAAATTGACAGAGAGTAACATAGGTTCTGCGAAAACAACTTATAGACTTAGAGATTGGCTAATCAGTAGACAAAGATATTGGGGCTGCCCAATACCTTTAGTAAATTGTAACAAGTGTGGACTTGTTGCTGAAAATATTGAAAACTTACCGGTCAAACTTCCTGAAATTGATGATTATTTGAACACAGATGGTTCACCTTTGTCTAAAAGTGAGAGTTTCGTTAACGTAAATTGTCCTGAATGCGGCAACCCGGCAACAAGAGAAACAGATACTATGGATACTTTTGTTGATTCATCATGGTATTTTATGAGATACCTAGACCCTAAAAATTCAGAAAAGCCATTTAATGAAGAGCATATAAATAATTGGCTTCCTGTAGACCAATATATTGGAGGAGTTGAGCATGCTATTTTACACTTACTTTATTCCCGCTTTTTTGTTAAAGCACTAAGAGATCTGGACATGGTGAAAGTTAATGAACCTTTCGAGAATCTTTTCTCACAAGGCATGATTAATTTTAAGGGATCAAAAATGTCAAAATCAAAAGGAAACATAGTTGATCCAGAAGGTTATTTTAAAAGTCACGGTGCTGATGCTTTAAGACTGTACATTCTATTTATGGCCCCACCAAGTGACGGAGTTGAATGGAACGATGGAGGAATAGAGGGCACGAGGAGATTCTTGTTTAAGTTATGGGATAACCTTGAGACAATCTCAGAACTAGAAGAGATTGATTCAAAAAATAGCGATGAAGAAAAATTAGAAATTTATTTAAACCAAACTATTGATTCAGTAACCAAGCACCTCGAAAAATTTGAATTCAATACAGCGGTGTCTGACCTAATGAAAATCAATAATCAAATTACTGATTACATAAAGAACAACAAAGTAATTTCCTCTGAAGTAAAAAAATCAACATTACAAAATGTATGTTTATTATTAAATCCATTTGCCCCACATATATCATCAGAAATCTTTCAGAGAAATTTTAACACAGAAATTACAGAACATAATTGGCCATCAGTAAATAAAGAAAAAATAAAAAACCCAACATATGAGTTAGTAGTTCAAGTTAATGGCAAGAAGAAACATGCCATAGAAGCTTCTAGGGGATTACAGCAAACAGAGATTGAACAATTATGTTTTGAGAATTTCAAACTAGTTGTTAAAGACTATAAAAAAGTAATTTTTGTACAAGATAAGATAATAAATTACGTAGGTTGATGACAAAGTTACTTATTACAGAAAAACTTATTACTAATAAACAAGATTTTATTAAATTCTCAAACATTCAAGACACTGTCGAATTTATAAAATATAGTGATTTCTCTTCAAATACTACAGCGTCACTATTTGAAGAGGACAATATTAAATTTATATATGACCAATTTGTTAATTTCAGAGAATTATCAAATAGTAACTATAAATTCTCATCTAATTGTATTTTTCAGATTAAAAAGAATAGTTTAAGTAAATTTTCGGAAGTGTCTAAGGATATAGAAGTCATTGAAGGATTAATCAAAGATAAAGATAAATTTCTTCCCTGGGATCTCAGCAATATTATATTTAATAAAAAACAGTCACTTTCAAACGAAGTTATTACTAAATTTTGTGGTGATGAAACTTTATTTAGACAATTTATTTCTTACCTCAACAAAGAGCTCTTAAGGATAAATTTATTGAACGATAATGATGTAGAAAAAATTTCACAATTGCTAGACGAGAAAATAGATTTTAAATATGAATTAGCTGAAAAAAGATTAAATATGATAAGTACAGTTAACTTAGAAAAGTCATTTCATCAACTAAAGAAGATTGAGTTGCTAATTAATAAATCAGGGTTTAATCAAGAAAACAATAAAAGGTTTGTAGTTGGAGTTAAACAGCTTTTAGAGTTTTGAAATTCTAGATTTGTTTCTATCTCTATAGTTCTTTGAAATAATTCCATCGGTAAATGCTTTGTCAAGTTCTTTCATTACGGATGCTTTTTTTTCTACAATTACTTGATTATTTTCATCGTATAGAGATTTGAGAGATGATTTAAGTTCAGTTTTTACAGACTTGTTTCGCAAATTTTTCTTTGCATCTTGCCTAATTCTTTTTTTTTGTGATTTAATATTTGCCATCTAAAACCCCTTTGTATATAAGATAATAACTTAATAAAGATGTTAACTAATAAAAATATAAGAAATATTTCAATCATTGCCCATGTTGATCATGGAAAATCCACTTTGGCTGATAGGCTCATCGAAATTTCTGGGTTAATTACTCCAGGTGATCATGTTGATCAAATATTAGACACTATGGACCTTGAAAGAGAGCGCGGTATTACAATCAAGTCACAACCAATTCGATTAAATTTTGGGAATATGCAGATAAACCTTATAGACACCCCTGGACATGTCGATTTTTCTTATGAAGTATCCAGAGCACTCATAGCATGTGATGGTGCAATTCTACTAGTGGATGGTACTCAAGGTGTACAGGCCCAGACATTTGCACATTCATATGCCGCCATAGAGGCAGGCTTAGATATAATTCCAGTAATAAATAAGGTTGATTCAATTGATGTTGATGTTGAAAATGTAACAAAACAGATTTTTAACCTTATTGGAGCAAGAGATGAAGAAATTTTTAAAATTTCAGCTAAAAGTGGATTAGGTGTTGATGAACTAATAAAAGAAATTCCCAGTTTAATAAGTTCTCCAGTAACAAAAGCAGAAAATACAAATGCACTAATCTTCGACTCATACTTCGATCCTTATAGAGGAGTAATCGCATCCGTAAGAGTGTTTGGAGGGGAGGTCAAAACTAATTCGAAATTGAAACTTATTAACTCTAAATTTGATTTTGAGGCCTCAGAAATTGGTTATTTTGATTTGAAACTTTCTCCAGCTAATTTATTATCTTCCGGTGAAGTTGGATACATAGTCACCGGAGCGAAAGAATTATCCCAAATAAGAGTAGGAGATACTCTAGTAAGTCAAGAAGATGAAAATCCAATTGTTGTTTCCGGCTATAAGGAACCACAGCCAACTGTCTTCTCTAGTATTTATCCAGCTGATTCAGATGATTATGCAAAATTAAGGGATTCACTGGATAAATATGTTTTGAATGATGCAAGTTTTTATTATGAGCCTGAAACATCTTCTGCTTTTGGATTTGGTTTTAGGTGTGGATTTTTAGGACTCTTACATTTAGAAATTGTTATAGAAAGATTAGAAAGAGAGTTTAATCTTTCTTTAATTGTCACACCTCCATCCGTTGAGTTCAAGATTGTACGTAATAATGACGAAGAAATAATAATTAGGAATCCATCAAAAATAGAGGAATATACGGACATTAAATCCATACAGGAAAGAATCTGTGAACTTGATTTACTTTTCCCAAAAGAGTATCTAGGTTCAATAATGAATTTATTGAATGAGAAGAGAGGCACCCAGTTAGATTTAAATTACTTGAGTACATCGATGGTTAAATTAAAGTACAGAATGCCTCTTTTAGAACTGGTAACTGGATTTTATGATTCATTGAAATCAATATCTCAAGGATTTGCATCATTAGATTATCAAATCTTAGATTTCGAAAAAGGAAATTTAGTAAAACTAGATATATTAGTTAACGGAATATCAATAGATTCGTTTAGTTCAATACTCGCCAAAGAAAATGCAGAGTTTGTTGGCAGAAATAGAGTTAAAAAACTTTCTGAGTTAATTCCAAGACAACAATTTGATATCCCAATCCAGGCAGCAGTAGGATCTAGGATTATTGCTAGAGAAACCATTAAGGCCCTAAGAAAAGATGTTACGGCAAAGTTATATGGTGGTGATATAACAAGAAAAAGAAAGCTCCTTGAGAAACAAAAAGAAGGCAAAAAGAAGATGCGCAATATTGGCAAAGTAGCTGTTCCAAAAGAAGCTTTTAAAGAATTTTTAAAACAATAATGCACATACCAACAATATTTGATGCTAAATATGAGTCTTCAAAAGAAGACTATATCCTTACTGAAGAGAAGGTACATCATTTAAACAATGTTCTTAGAGTAAAAAATGGATCTGATGTGATGGTTACCAATGGTGAAGGTATTATTTCCCATGGTAGAATATATAATTCAAAGGTAGATATTTCTAAAACTGATACCCACCAAAGAAACAATGAATTAAACATATTCATAGCAAAACTTCAAGATAAAACAAGAATGAGACAGCTAATTGAAAAATTGACTGAGCTTGGTGTAAAAAGTATAACAATTGGTCCAACCATGAATTCTCAAAAAGTTAATATCGATGCTAAAAAAGTAAATACATGGATAGTCGGAGCAATTGAACAGTCGGGTATTCCCTTTGTGCCAAAAGTGATTCTAGAGGATAAACTTGACTTCAATAAATTTCAACACACTTTTGACATTACTGGCAAATCTCTCAAAAAGAATATTGAGTCCACAAATTTTGCAATTGGTCCTGAGGGTGGTTGGAGTAATGAGGAATTAAAAAAATTTAGATATATCTCTAAACTAAGTGATTTTACTCTAAGATCTGATACTGCTGCTGTAGTTGCTGTATCCTTAATGATGTAGAATTTATTATGGAAGAAAAATCAATATTTGAGATGATCCTCAACAAAGAAATCGATTCTGAAATTATTTACGAAGATGATGAAATATTTGCAATACATGACATTAATCCAGTTGCCCCTATACATGTATTAATAATTCCTAAAAAAAAGATAAAAACCATTAATGACCTTACGCAAGATGATGCAGTATTAATTGGTAAACTAGTGTTAACTGCAAAAAATATTGCTAAAAGTCTTAGAATTGATGAATCAGGATATCGTTTATTATGGAATACAAACAAGGATGCCATGCAAACAGTTTTCCATATTCATCTACATCTTATTGGCGGAACTATGTTGAAGGAAATTTAATGAGTTTTGAAAAAGAAATTCCTTCAAATGTTGAAGTAGTAAATATTCTGGGCATTAATGATAAAAATCTTAAGTATATTAAATCTATTTTTCCAAATGTCATGATAAACGTAAGAGGAAATACTATTTTCATAGATGGCCAAGATAAAGATGCCAAAGAAATCATGCGTATCTTTGATGAAATGGTGATGATGAATGATAATGGGGAGAATATTGAAGAAACCGATGTAGCACTACTTACTAATATTAAAGATACTCAAAAGCACGGTGGAAAAAAGATTAGTGCTATTTCAATAATTGAGAATAAGTCCATAAAAGTTAAGAATATTAATCAATATAAGTATATGGATCTCATACAAAATTCAACTGTAACTTTTGGTATTGGCCCAGCTGGTACTGGTAAAACTTTTTTAGCGGTTGCAGCCGCCGTTAAGATGTATTCTGAACAAAAAATAAAAAAAATAGTACTTACTAGACCTGCAGTTGAGGCTGGAGAAAGGCTTGGCTATTTACCTGGAGATTTATCACAAAAAATTGATCCTTACCTCGTTCCATTATTTGATTCATTAGAATATTTTTTTGGTAATGAGGTTTTAGCTTACTTAATAGAAAAACGAAATATAGAGATTGTACCCTTGGCATACATGAGGGGGAGAACTCTAAGTAATGCATGTATAATATTGGATGAAGCACAAAATGCAACAATGAGTCAAATAAAAATGTTTTTAACAAGATTAGGTGAAAATTCAAAAATAATCATCACAGGTGATGAGTCTCAAATAGACTTATATAGCAAAGATAATTCAGGACTTAAAAAAACTAGAAAAATACTCTCAAAAATAGATGAAATCACTGTTATGGAATTCCAAAATACAGATATTGTAAGAAATCCTATCGTTTCAAAGATTCTAGAGATATTTCCAGATAAATGATTTCTAACTATCTTCTCCATGCTAGAAAATTAATTTATGTAATAATTTTTGGTGCGCTAGTTTGGTTTATTTCATTCACTATATTTCCCGAAAATCAAATAATAAAAATAAGTGTTGGAGATATTTCTCCCGTATCTTTTACTGCTCCTAATTACATCGAAGTTATTGATGAAGAGCAAACAGCATTAAATAAAGCACTCGCAGTAGAATCTGTAAATCCTATCTACTCAATAGATACAACTATTAATGATGCAGTAATTAATGGTGTCAAAGATATGTTCCTTGCCGTTATTGAAGCTAGGATTTCGGAAACTCTAATTGTTAATGATTCAGATATCGTTACTGAAAATACTGAACCAGAAGTGGAAATTAAAAATCTTACAAAGCTCGAACAAATTGAAAAAATTACTGAGTCACTTTTGTTTTCAACTATTTCAACATCCACAATTGAAGTTTTAGTTGAAATTTCTAATTATGACTTAAACAATAAATCTAACTACCTTGCGCAACTTGAATTAGAAGCAAAAAGCCAAGCTAATGATATTTTAAATAATGGTATAAACAACGAAAATCTAAATGGACTAAGACAGAGTATTGTCTCTAATCCTCCTTATTTAGATCTAACAAGTGACCTTTTCTTACTGATACCTGAAAATCGCTTGAGGTCAACTGTTTCTGAGATAATTGCTGAAAATTTAGTATCCAACCAAAAATTAGAAGAAGATTTATGGAATAACCAAAAACAACAGATTTCAGATTCTGTAGAACCTGTGGTCATAAAATTTTTTGAAAATGACCTAATTATTCAAGAGGGAACAATTGTGAATCAGATTCAGTACAATACCTTAGATAGTTTCGGTTATCTTTCAGGAGAATCGAGAACAATTCAAACTGCTGCTTTACCAATTATATTCTCAATATTTCTACTGATTTATTTTTTATTTTGGAGATTCAACGATTCTATTTGGAACAATGATAAAGAATTTTTATTATTATTAACTTTGATCCTCATAGCATCAGTATTCCTAAGGGGAACTTCTTACTTTTCTCAGACATTAGAACTTGATTATTTAAAGTATGGAGTACCAATTTCTTTCGTTGGTGTCGTCTCAGCTACATTACTGAATCTCAGAGCAAGTCTGGTTTTATCACTCTCTAGTGCTTTATTAGCTTTAGCTGGAGGTGGAAATATTGGACTTTTGGCATTAGGAGGAATTCTTTCAATTCTTCCATCTGTGTTCATCTCAGAAGACATCGATAGAAGGCTCTTGCGAGAAAGAATAATTTACATATCCTTAACTCAACCTGTTATTTCTTTTGGAATCTATTTCTTCTTAAGAGAAGACTTTAGTCTATTCGAGGTATTGATTACTGGTTTGATAGGTGGATTAGTTGCTAACTTGGCTGCATTTTCATTGATTACATACATAGAAGCAGTCTTTAAAATCACCACAAACTTTCGACTATCCGAACTTGCAGATAGAAACCATCCAGGATTACGATATCTTGAAGAGAAGGCCTTAGGAACATTTAATCATTCACTAGTCGTGGGTACTTTAGCTGACAGAGCCTCAAATGTGATTAATGCAAACGCTCAATTAGCTAGAGCAATGGCATATTTTCATGATCTTGGAAAAACAGAAAATCCAACAATGTTTATTGAAAATCAATTTGGATCAACAAATCCTCATGACACATTATCCACACATGAATCTTCTAATATAATCAGGGCGCATGTCACAGATGGAATTAAACTAGCTAAAAAATTTAAAATACCAGAAGTTGTTTATAACGGGATATTAGAGCATCATGGTGACTCAATAATGCGATTCTTCTATGAAAAAGAAAAAATAGATAATCCTGATGTTGATAAAAGTGATTTTAGACATTTAGGTAGAAAACCTACCTCCAAAGAAACAACAATCCTTATGTTTGCTGATGCCCTCGAAGGAGCATGTCGGGCAAGATTTCTAAATGAAGATGCCGACGAAGAAAAAATAAGAAATGTTATTGAGGAAATTTTTAATGAAAAGATCTCCGATGGACAGCTAGAGAACTCACCAATTACATTTTCCGACATAGATAAAATTAAACAATCTTTTCAAAAAAGCTTAGAAGGTCTTTATCATCAAAGAGTAATGTATCCAGATATCTCTGAAGAAGAATAGTTTGAAAGTTACTTTCAATGGATATTTTTATAAAGATGAAAAAGAGAACATAGAACATGCAGTTAAGGTTTTTAACTATTCTTTCAATATTCCTGGTAAATTCTCTTTTAATCTATATTCCATTTCTCAAAAAGAAATAAGCAATCTAAATTTTCAGCATTTTAATAAACCAGGACCAACTGATGTGCTTTCATTTCCATTATTTTCTGGAATTAAGGAAATAAAAAAACTTAATCCACATAATGAAGAAACTTTAGGAGATATGTTTTTTTGTAGACCTATTTTAAAAAAAAATGCTGCCGAATTCCACAAGGGTCTAATTGAAGAGTTGCAGCTAGTATTAATCCATGGTTTGTTACATTTAGTTGGCTATTCCCATTTAAATGAAACAAAATTGAGAAAAAAAGAAAATGAAATATTAGATAAGGTGTGGAATGGACTTAACAAAGATTGATCTAAACCATATAGCCATAATTATGGATGGTAATGGAAGATGGGCCCAAGATAGAGGTCTCGAGAGAACTGCAGGACATGCAGCAGGCGAAGAGTCTCTGTCAAAAACTATTCACTGGGCATTAGAAAATAATTTAAAATGGCTAACTGTATATGCTTTCTCTACTGAAAATTGGATGAGAAGTTCTGATGAAGTTGAGTTCCTTATGTTTTTCAACAGAGATCTTCTTATTAGAAGAAGAGAAGAATTTAATAATTTAGGTGTCCGTTTCCACTTCTTAGGTGATTTAGATGACGAAAAGATACCAGTTGAAAATAAAGTTCTTATGTCGGAGACTGAAAAGCAAACTTCTTCAAATATAAAGCTGAACTTGGTGTTTGCTTTTAATTATGGATCTCGAGATGAAGTTCATAAAAGTATTGAAAAATTTACGAATGACCATGATTCCAACGTCAATGTCGAGCTGGTAAGTGATAAATTTAGAAATTATATGTATATTCCTTCTATGCCGGATCCAGATCTTTTAATAAGAACTGCAGGAGAACAGCGGCTAAGTAACTTTCTACTATATCAACTTAGCTACACTGAGCTTATGTTTTTTAAAACTCTTTGGCCAGAATTTTGTGAAGATGAGCTCAATCAAGCTGTGGAGGAATTTTCAAAAAGAAAGAGAACTTATGGAAAAGCCTGATAAAGAATTATTTGAAAAAATAGTAAAAATAGCTCAAAACAGGGGATTCGTATTTAATGCATCATCAATATACGGTGGTTTAAGAAGTTCTTATGACTACGGTCCACTAGGTACATTATTAAAAAATAATATTGCAGAGCTTTGGTGGAAATCCTTAAAAACTACTGAAGTCAAAATTTATCCTGTAGATACAGCAATTATACAAAGCACCGAAGTATGGAAAGCCTCAGGTCATTTAAGTGAATTCACAGACCCAATGGTAGAGTGTAAAAATTGTAATTCGAGATTTAGAAGTGATTCTGAACCAGAAGTAACTTGTTGCGATACACAGGATTTAACCGAGCCTAAAAACTTTAACCTAATGTTTGAGACAAATCTTGGACCCGTTCAGAATGAAAATTCCCAAGTCTACTTAAGGCCAGAAACAGCCCAAGGAATATTTGTTAATTTCGAAAATGTACTTAGAACCATGCGGGCTAAGTTACCTTTTGGAATAGCAAATATTGGTAAATCTTTCAGAAATGAGATAACACCCGGACAGTTTGTCTTCCGAACAAGAGAGTTTGAACAAATGGAAATTGAATTCTTCTGTAAAGAAGATGAATCAGAAGAGTGGATGAAATATTGGACCCAGAAAAGACTTGACTGGTATATCAAACTCGGTTTAAAAAAGGATCTTTTAAGACTTAGACCTCATGAAGCCGATGAATTAGCCCACTATGCTAAATCAACTACTGATATCGAATATCTTTATCCATGGGGATGGGGAGAGTTAGAGGGAGTAGCAAACCGTGGTAATTATGACCTTGCAGCCCATCAAGAAAAAAGTGGAAAAGACTTAACTTATTTTGACCCAAAGGATAATTCAAAACACTTACCAACAGTTATTGAGCCTGCGGGTGGATTAACAAGAACAGTTTTTGCTATTTTATTATCTACTTATGAAGAGGAACAACTTGAGAATGGAGATAGTAGAACACTTTTTAAAATGAGTTTTGAGATAGCCCCCATTCAAATAGCAATTTTGCCATTAAGCAAGAAAGAAGAATTAATTAATGTTTGTAATCAAATTGATTTATTACTGGGACCACTTTACAGAACAGAAATAGATATTACTCAATCTATTGGAAAAAGATATAGAAGACAGGATGAAATAGGTACTCCTAATTGTATAACAGTAGATTTTGACTCCCTAGATGATGAATGTGTGACAATCAGAAACAGAGATACAATGAAACAAGAGAGAATTCAAATAACCTCATTAGTTGAATATTTTCAAAATTGATATGGGTATCGCAAAAGATTCAATAGAGTCATTAAAACTAAAAGCTAGAATAAGCGACTTCGTGTTGGCTTCTACTTCTGGTAAATTGCGTGGCAATAAAGGTATGGCAATATGTCCATTTCATGGAGAAAAAACTGCAAGTATGAGCTTTACCGATGAGGAAAATCTTTTTCATTGTTTTGGCTGCAAAGAAGGTGGGGACATATTTAAATATGTACAACTCATAAATAATATTGAATTCCAAGAGTCAGTGGAAGTAGTTGCAGAAAAATATGCATTTAATCTCAAATATACTGATTCGCAATTTGAATCAAATCAAAAAAGCTTGATTCAAATGATGAAAATAATCTCAGATTACTTTATTAGAAATATTGAAGAAACTAAATCTACAAAACCTAAAAAATACTTAATCTCAAGAAAAATTGATAATGAAGCAATTAAAAAATTTAAACTTGGATTTGCTGAATTGGATGAAAAAATATTTTATGATTTTTGTAATAAAAACGATATATCTAAGCAAAATCTAAAATCTCTAGGTCTGTTGAGTGAGAAGCAAAATTTATTATTCAGAGAGAGAATATTATTCCCAATAACAAATTTCAGGAATGAAACTGTTGCCTACGGAGGCAGAGCTTTGAATGATTTTGGACCTAAATATTTAAATTCAGCCGAATCTCAAATTTACAAAAAAAATAAAACTCTATATTTTACGGACAACTTTCTCAAAAGTGTGAAGGAAAAAGATGAAATTATCATAGTGGAAGGCTACATAGATGTTATTGCATTCAATTTGCTTGGCTATTCCAATGTAGCATCACCTTCGGGAACTGCTTTAACCTCTCAGCAGTTAGAGCAGCTTTCTAAGTATTCATCAAACATTATTATATCTTTTGATAATGATGATGCAGGTATCAATGCTACTAATAGAATTCTTGAGATTAAAAATTCCACATCCCGTGATTTATATTTAAAATGCATGATATTACCTGAAGGATACAAAGATATCGGAGAATATTATGAAGATGGTAAAGACAATCTCGATTTACTATTAAGTAATAAGATAGATTTAATAGAGTTCTCTATTGACTCATTAATTAAAAAAGAAGATACAGGTGACAAACGTATTATTTTTAGTGAGTTTAAAAAGCTTATTAGATCTCTCAGTCCACTTGATCAAGATTTTGCTTTTGATATACTTTCCGTCAAAATTAATACTCCGAAAGATTTACTTGTAAAGGAGCTGAAACATAAAAAATCAAGCCCAACATACGGAGAGAGCTCTTCAAGCCAAAATGAAAGTAACAAACACATCGAAGCTTTTCAGGACATATTTATATCAAGTTTAATTAAGAATGAGTTTGAGAATATATCGGAATTTGAAGACCTCCTAAATTCTAGTGAAGAGCTATTCAACATCATTAAAAAACTTCAATCCGGTCAAAACAAAGATATCAGTAATAGCTTTATAAATATCTCTTTTACTGAATATCAATTACAGGAGGCAATTTCAAGATTGTATATTCATTATTTTGAAATTAAAATAAACACATTAATTAGTCAATTAGAGGTATCAAATGACACAAATATATTTTCTGAAATTGAAAATCTTAAAAAGAAAATTGAAAATTATCAGAATACACTTTAATTCATAGTATTATTAATTTGCTATCCGAGGTAGCTCAATTGGCAGAGCAGCGGACTGTTAATCCGTTGGTTGTGGGTTCAAGTCCCACCCTCGGAGCAATAAATTATCAACAGAATCGCAATCCTGTATATAATTGAGTATTGGAAAATAGGAGGAATATGTCAGAAGCATTGGAATTTGTTAAAAAAAATATGGAAGGTAAAGATTTAAGTATCCTACCTGGTTCTATTAAATGGGTTGTAGATTCACAAATAGTTTATATGAGTCCTGAAGGTAGCGAAGTAACTGACGAGGATGCTGAAGCAGCATGTACAATTACCACTGATATGGAAACATTCAAGGGTATGTACGACAAATCCGTTAGCCCACAAGCAGCGTTCATGACTGGAAAAATTAAAATAGCTGGAGATATGGGAATTGCGCTTAAATTGCAATCTGTCATAGGATAATTTAAGGGCCTGTAGCTCAGTTGGTTAGAGCAACGGACTCATAATCCGTCGGTCGCAGGTTCGAGTCCTGCCGGGCCCACTTGAAAACATTTATGAACATTAAAAATATAAATGCTCGAACAATTGGATTAGTATTTGCATCAACACTATTAATCCCCTCAAATTACGGATTAAATATTTTAGGATTGAACTTTGAAGACTTACCCTTAGTGTTTCTTTTTTTATTTCTATTTTATAAAAAAATAAATAATTACCATCACATTTCCAATGTCGATAAAGTATTTTTATCATTCATATTCTCATTTATTTTATACTCAAATATATTTACTCAGAATTCTGAAATATTTAATCAAACAAATTTAAGATTCTATTTCTATTTTATTTTGAGCTATTTTTGTGTTGATGTAATTAGAGAAAATAAGGAAAACTTAATTACCGTTTTCGAACCACTCTCATATGTCATGATTGCAAACTTTTTAGTTGTACTATTTCAAGTTCAGCTTCCTGGAACTATTGATGGGTGGATACTAAATAATTCAGGTAGTACTAATCCCTTCACATCAGGAAGACTAGGAGGATTTCAGGGTGGTGGTCCAAATGTTATTGGAGTGATCTGTACTATGTATATACTACTGTGTGTATATAAAGCTTCAAGTTCTGATAATATTTTAAAATACTTATTTTCAGACAAGCTAAATACTGCACTACTTATTATTTCTATTTTCAATCTCTACATTACATATTCCAGGGGTTCTTATTTGGCATTATATGCTGGCCTTCTTTTACTTCTAATATATACAAGATCTCTAACAGCCAAATTTAAAATTTATTTTCTAATTATTTCAATACTTTTTTCGGTTATCGTAATTTTCATATTCCCTTCAATTTTTCTAAAACAATCAAATAGAAGCTTCCTAAATAATCTTGCCATCAGTAATCTAGAGCTCTTTGAGGGGAGTGGTGGTGGTCATTATATTAAAGAGGTCTACAAGGATTATTTACTAGGGCTTGACGAGGATGAAATCTTAGAAAAATTTAATATAGTATATTCAGAAAATGATATGAAAAACCATACTAAGAACGCAACACAAAATGAAATTGACCCAGCTGAAGGATATTTGAAGTTAAAATTTGACTACAAAGATGGTGTGTTACCAAGGTCCGTAGTTTCTTTTTACCACTCTCAAAATGGTATTACTTGGTCACAGATTGGCTCTGAACATACAGATGGGTCGGTTATTGAGCTAATAAAGAATGATTCATTTTTTGAGGTAGGTGGTTGGGGAGATGGGCAATCTCCAGGAGACTCATATCTTGATGGTTTTATTAAACAGGTAAATATAAGTTTTTCAGACAACAGATATAGTTACCAATTTATTGAAGAAAATAGAGATAAAGACTATTTTGTATACCTACCTACTACTAAAGAATTTTACGACAATAGAAATGACGGAAAATTAGTTTATACAGAGGATGGTCTTAAATTAAAAAGGCCAAGAAGTTATTGGGTTGCAATTCCACATGAAGATAATATATCTCAAAAAGACTTTGAAGTAGTAATACAACTTAAACTGAATAACATACCCAAAGGAAATGAAACAATATTTAGCCAAAGTTCAATTATTAATACTTCAGAGAATATAAACAACCAGTCATGGAAGTGGTCAATTATTGATGGAAGAATGTATTTCTTTTGGGTAGAAGATATTATTAGTGGGTACTCTAATTATCTTGGAGGTCAAAGTCTTAGGTCTGGAAGATTGGTTACTAATAATGGTCAGTTTGATTCAATTATTTCAGACTTTTCACTTTCCCAATATGATGAAATTACTACTTCACATAATGGATTCTTGACAATGGCAGTCGAATATGGTTTATTTCCTGTATTGATTATCGTTCTAGGCATATTGTTTACAGTTATCAAAAATACAAATTACAAAAATCATTTTTTAATCTCTGTTTTGGTAGCTTTATTAGCTCAGAATCTTACTAATGATTTAATATATTCACCAGATGTAGCAATTTATTTTTGGATAATTCCCAGCTATTTATTCTTAAAAAAAATTAAGAATTAATTAATCCAATTCGTTTAGCGTAAGTAGAAAAATTTTCCGAAATTATAAGTATCTGTCTTCCGTCTTCAAGTTCATATGGTGAAGTTGGTATGGAAACTTTATTAATGCTGCTAAAGTCTATATTTCTAAAATTCCACAGTATATTTATAGCAGAGCTTAAAGTAAGATTTTCATCGATGATAAATGAATCCTCTAGGGCATTAATAAAACTATTTAAGTCTTTAAGTGATTCAAAGTCATTAAGCCTTTTCAATAGTTGTAATATAACATACTGCTGTCGCTCATTCCTTGATAAATCACTAACACCATCCATCTTTTTCCATTCTGATGCATCTTCACCATTTTCGTCTAGTATTTTCTCACCAACCAATACTTCAGTATTTCTGGATACGATCCAATTCAAGGCAGTAGACCCAGTTACTACTTGACACCCTTTTTGCAATTCGAAAGAGTAACCTTCTTTTTGTGCGCTATCTACGCAGATTTCGATTCCATTAAAAGAGTTAATAATATTCTCGAAACCCTCAAAGTTAAAACTTGCAAAATGGTCTACTTTGATTCCCGTTAAGTTTTTTACTGCAGCGGCTAGGTTTTCAGCATTGTTTCCGCATTTATTTTCAGAGTAAGATCCGTTTATTCTTTCAAGATTCTCTGTACATGGGTTAACTATTAATGTGTCTCTAGGGATAGACAGTAGATAGTGTTTACTTTCAGTTTCATCAATGAGACCTATTATGATAACATCTGCTCTTTGACCTTCAACAAAACCTCTTGATTCAGAAGAATTTTCATCTCTTTCATCGCTACCAATCAAAAGATATGATTTGTATCCCTCTATGTCATCCTCAGCACTGTTATTGATGAGTAATTTATCAATTTCTGATTTTTCAATTTGGATTATTTCAGGTTTAAGAGGTTTATTTTGATTCTCTTCGTTATTTTCTTCATTAGTAAGACTTGTGGTAGGGGTAAGACCTTCTGATATATTCTCTACTCTATCTGTGTCAAATGCTTGTTTTTCAAATCTTGGAACAATCGCAAAAACTACTAATAATGCTGTAACTACTAGCCCTATAAGCAAGTATGTGTATTTATTTAATGTTTTCATGTTAAACCAAAAACTAAGTATAACTCTATAATATTCTTTGTGAATAAAATTAAAACAGTTATAGCAGCTGGAGGGTTGGGAACTCGCCTCCAAGGCTTTAGAGGAAATGACTCAACCAAAATTCTTTTAGAAGTTGATGGATCTCCCATGATTATTCGTCAGATTGAACAGCTTATTAATTGGGGATTAAACGAATTTATCATAATTACTAACCCTTCTTTTGATGAGTTGATTAAAGATGTTGTTAGCTCCTATTTTCCTGAAAAAAATATTAGTTTTTCAATACAATATGAACAAAAAGGTATTTCCCATGCATTAATGTGCGCTAAAGAATACATTCATTCTGGAGATACAGTTTTCTTTATTTTAGGAGATAATTTCTTTGAACACAGTCCTGTAAAAAATTTAAATTTAGAAGAAATTAGTGTTAGTAAAGGAGCCCATATATTTTCTTATAAAGTTGTAAATCCTGAAGAATTTGGAGTTGCCGAACTAGATTCTAATAATAATGTTATTTCAATTGAAGAAAAGCCTGATAAACCAAAGTCTAATCAAGCAGTCGTCGGTGTTTATATCTATGACGATACTGTAATGGAAAAAATTACAACTCTACAGCCTTCTGCTCGTGGGGAGTATGAAGTAACAGATCTAAACAATTTATATATACAAGACGGAAAATGTAAAAATGTAACTATAGAAGGATGGTGGATCGACGCAGGAACACCAGATAGAATCATAGAATTAGAAAAAAAGTTAACTTAATGGTTCCATCTTTTTATATTTAGCAAAATTATATATAAAAAATACAAAATATCCCATTGCAAAAATGTAACTCAGTGCTCCATTAAAGAATATAGTTCCAATCAATAATACATAAGATAAGAAACTCAAAAATAGAAAACTTAATAATACCTTTTTTTCCGAATACCCTAGGTTTAATAGTCTATGTGAAATATGGTCGGTTCCGCCAATTGTTGGTGATTTATTATTGCTAATTCTATCAGAAGTAACTATTAAAAAATCTAGTATTGGAACTGTAAATATGAACAAAATTGGGCTAAATGGAGAAACTAATACGCCATCTACTTTTGGTATCCAGTCAAAAATAATAGAAATAAATCCCAATACATATCCAACAAATAGAGTTCCCGAATCTCCAAAATATAACTTTGCTGGAGGATAGTTGTACATAAAGAACCCTAGTAGTGACGCAAAGAGGAGTAATGAGATATCTGTGACTTTATATAAGTTTGAATAATTGGTCAAAAATGCAATTTGCAAACAGATGCTTCCAGAGACAATAACTGTTAGGCCATCCATGTTATCGATAAAATTTATAGAGTTGATAATTAAAAGTACCCATAAAAGTGAAAAAAGGAGATTTACATAATTCTGAAGATCTACCTTTAGGTAAGCCTCAATATTTATAAATGCATCAAGTTTGAAAAGAGGGTAGAGGATGATAATAATTTGTCCTGTAATTTTAGTTTTCCAGTCCAGATTGAATATGTCATCAAGTAATCCAATTATTGAAATTATAACTGCGCATATTCCAATTATTACAAAATCTTGGTCAGCTCTACCTAGGAAAAAAGTAGATACCAAAAAAGCAATCGAGGTTGCTATTCCTCCAAAAGGAGATATGTTTTTATTACTCAACCTTTTCTCGCTTTTATTATTTTTTTTCTTGAATTGTTTTGTAAATTGCATAAAACTTTTGTTTAGTAAGGCTGATAATATAAAAGCTATAAATGCCGCAGCAGTTACTGAAAGTTGAAACTGAATCAATTCGATACATCCAATTCTTTATAAATTTTCTCAAATTGTGAAGCTACAACTTTAGAGGTAAAAAACTCATCAATTAATTGTCTGTTTTTTGAATTATCAATTATTTCATTATATTTTTCAATAGATTCCACAAATTTGTCAATTTGATTCAATTCAATTAATTCAAGATTATTAAATTCTTTCATCACTTCAGTGCCCTGAATCCTATAGGCTATGCAGTAGAGACCAACGTATAAAGATTCAAGAAGAATTCTTGAAAACCCTTCATGTGATGACATTACAAGTGATATATCAAATTCAGACAGCTGTGTTTCTATATCAATCTTTCCTAAATAATTTAGTTTTTCTTCATTTAAAACTATTTCCATGTCCTTGTCGGAAATATTTTGGGGATTACCTGCATCACGCTCACCAGCTAGGTAAAATTCAACGTTTACCATATTGACTTGATTAACAATACTCAGGTAATCCATAATTCCTTTATCATATAAAAGTCTTGAAACAAGGATTACTTTCTTTTTTGCTGGGTTACTTGATGGTAGATCTTTTATTTTAAAATTGGAACTTTCAATCCCTGAACTAGGAATTACTTCTATCGTATTTGTGAAATTAGAAAAATTAAGAAATATATCTTTGTCTGAAGTATTTTGAAATATAATCACGTTGATAGCATTATTAAAGAGGTAACTTATAAAAGGTTTTAATAGGTTTCTCAATATCTTTGCTTTTGAGCTTTTGCTAAACAAAAAACCAAGTCCTGTGATTGACAGCACTGCTTTATTTTTATTTCTCAGAAAGAGATTAGCTAAACAGAAAAGTATTCCAGTTTTTAATGTAAAGCAATGAAATTTGCTATCTACATTTTTTAAGTGACTTCTTAGTGAGAATATTGCTTTTATATCCAATATTTTATTTCTGTTTATTTCCCACGATGACACACCTTTGTAGATTGATTCTATTTCCTCCCTGTGAACACCATTTGGACACATTGCATGGATTTCTTCCGATTGTATATACTTAACCAAATCTTTTCTAGATTTGTATAAAATCCAATCCCAATGAGATAAATAAGTTATCATTAACACCATTTTAAGTCTTAAATTTGTTAACATTGCCTAATATGAATTTAGTCGTCATAGGAACAGGTTATGTAGGCTTAGTTACAGGGGTTGGCTTTGCAAGTCTTGGCAACAGTGTGAGCTTTGTTGATTTAGATGAAAACAAAGTTTCAAAACTTAAAGACAAACAAGTCCCATTCTATGAACCTGGTCTTGAAGAACATTTTCAGGATAATGAAACATTTTCAAGAATGTCTTTCACATCTTCATATGATGAAATCGACTGGGAAGATACAGATGTGGCATTTATCTGTGTACAAACCCCAAACAATCTTGAGACCAATTCTGTTGATACCAGATTTCTTGAATCGGCAATTACAGAGATAAATAACCTCAACAACCCAAAATTAGTTGTTACAGTAAAATCAACTATTCCTCCTTATGAAATTGAGAAAGTTTGTAATAAGGTAGGGATGGATAAAAACGAAATTACATTCAATCCTGAATTCCTCAGAGAAGGCACAGCCATTGAAGATTTTTTTCAACCTGACAGAATTGTAATAGGAGGGAATGATCCCGAAAAAATTTCCATTCTAAGAGAATTATACAAAGGCTTTGATGCAGAACTTATAGAGACTGATCCGATTAGTTCACAGCTTATTAAATATTTAGCAAACACATATTTACCTTTAAGGCTTTCATTTGTGAATGAAGCAGCAAGATTAATTGATCATTCTAATGGTAATCAGGTTGATGTTCTTAAGGGGATTGGTTTAGATTCAAGAATTGGTTCGCATTACTTTAGACCATCTCCAGCTTGGGGAGGTTCTTGTTTTCCAAAGGATTTGATTGAAGTCAACAATTTTTATAAAGAAGGTGAAGTTATGCTGCCTATAATCTCAAATATAATTGAATCAAATGATATTCAAACTAAATGGACTGTAAATAAATTAACATCAATACTCAGCAATGAGAATATAAATTCAGTATTATTGATTGGTGCTGCCTTTAAAGAAGATACCGACGATTTAAGAAATTCACCAACTTTAGATATCTATAAAATGTTAATCCAAAAAGACGTAAATGCTTTTATCTATGACGAAATGGTTGAACTTGCTGAATATAATTCAGTAGATAATCTTGATGATATTTCTGATAAAACTTTAGTAGTGCTGATGTATCCGATTAAGAAAACACTTATGGAAAAAATTGAAACTATCTTAACTGAAACTAACTCTATTTTGTATACACCATGGTAAAAAGATGAATATTGTTTTAACAGGTGGATCAGGTTTTATAGGCTCGCATCTCTCTAAGGAGCTACTCAAAAATGGTGAAAACAAGTTAATTGTTGTAGATAATCTACTAACTGGAAACCTAGACAATATTCAAGACTTATTAGATCATGAAAATACAACATTTATCCAACATGACGTTCAAGATCATATAGAAATAGATGAAAAAGTTGACTATGTATTTCATTTAGCAAGTGCCGCATCACCAGTTGCATATACGGAAAATCCAGTGAATACCTTAAAAGCTGGAAGCCTTGGAACAATAAACACTCTAGGTTTAGCTAGGAAGCATGGTGCTGAATATTTCTTGGCTTCTACCTCTGAGGTTTATGGAGACCCTTTAATTACTCCTCAAAATGAAGAATATTGGGGAAATGTCAATCCAAACGGGGAAAGAAGCATGTATGATGAGGCAAAAAGATTTGCAGAGGCTGCAACAGCAACATATGCAAGAAGCTATGACATAAAGACAAAAATAATTAGGATATTCAACACCTATGGGCCAAACATGCAGCTAAACGATGGCAGGGTAGTCACAAATCTTATAGTACAGGCACTTAATGATGAAGATTTAACTATTTATGGAGACGGCTCGCAAACTAGAAGTTTTTCCTATGTATCCGATACAGTGGCTGGAATTCTTGCAATGATGGAATCAAATCATTATGAAGTCTTTAATATCGGCAACCCTTATGAAATGACTGTTAAAGAATTAGCCGAGACAATATTAAAACTTACAAACTCGAAATCTGAGATAATTTATAAACCATTACCAAATGATGATCCCCAACAAAGAAGACCAGACATTAGTAAAGCTAAAGAAAAACTTAACTGGGAACCAAAAGTAGGCTTAGAAACCGGTTTGAATACAACTATTGAATGGATAAAAAAAGAGTTATCTAAATAACTTTTAATATTCTCTGGTGTAAAGTTTTCAGTGACTCGTCTTTAACTTTTTCCTGTGAAAATTGAATAATTTCTATAAGAAAATCTTTTTCTAGTTCTGAAATTAAATTTATACTTTTCGTTAAGTCATCTTTTGTACCATCAAACTTTAGAATGTTGAGATATTCAGGATGAATATTTTTGTCATATTCTGAATTCATATAAAAATTAATAATTCCACCAGATAACGTTTCAAGGACACTCTTATCATAAAAACCTTTTGGAGTGTTGTTGATGTGGAATCCAGTTTTATCTATATATGTACTTAAACTGGAATGAGGGATAGAACCGACAAAACTTATATTTCGAAATTCAGAGTATTTATTTTTTAAATAACTTTCATAATCAACATCTTGCTTTGTTAGAGGGCCTCCCACGATTGTGATACTCTGGGAATCCCCATAAACACTATTTAAAAAACCTTCAATAGATTCCTCAATATTTTTTGATTTGGAAATTCTGCTTAAGATGAGAAAATCTTTCGATCCCGTATTGACTCTACTTCTATAAAAATCTTCATAGTTAATGGCATGCCCAATAGAATTTACTTTTTTAAACTTTAAAGGAAATGAATTCTCTGAAGCCGTAATTATTCTATCTGAAAATAATGCGCCCAAATAGAGAACAATTTTCTTTATAAAAGTAGTGGGACCCTTGTGTGTGTACCAAAGGATAGACTGCAGATTTTGAAATCTAAATATACTTGAACTTACTAATGTTAAAGAGGTTGTCATATGTGAGAGACAGAATCTATATTCATTATTTTTTAATAGGTTTTTGATAATTTTTCTTAGTGAGATGAATTTTGTTATCTTATTTGTATTTACAGAATCATGACTATATACATTTATATTGTCATTTAAGATATGGGTTGCACCTTCATTTAATGTCACGACATCAATTTCTGTGTAATATTCAGATAATTGATTTAGCCAATTTATCGCAAATCCAAGTGAAGTATTGTTTGAGTCTGTAGATATGTTAAAAATTAATATTTTCTCTTTTTTCATAATTCTATTTTTTCATTTTGTTGGAAAATTTTCATATATTGTTTTGCCTGTACTAAAAAACTATATTCTTTACTAATGAACACTTTTGCTGCATCAGCTCTTTTAGTTGCTTCATCTTTATTATCAATAATATAGGTGATATTCTCAGCAATAATTTTCTTATCTGGTGGTATGGGAATAATAAATCCACGCTCACCGTCATTTAACAAGTCTTTACAGCCACCAACTTCGGTACTTAATATAGGAACCTCATTATTAATTGCTTCCAGTACCGAATGGGGTAGACCTTCATAATCAGATGCTTGTATGAAGATATCTGCAGCAAGTAGAAACTGAGAGATTTTATTGTTATCAATTTTACCTAAAAGTTGAACTCGATTTTGTAAATTCAATTCATGTATTACCCCTTCTAATGTACTGAACTCACCACCTTCACCAATTATGCTAAGTTTTACGTTCTTATTATCTAGTAATTCCATTGCTTCTATAACTATATTTATATTTTTCTGAATCACTAATCTTGAAATAATCAATAAGTTGATATCAGCTTTATCTACATTTGTTATTTTAATATCTGTAATATCAACTCCGTTATTTATTTTTAAAATTTCATTGCTAAACCCTAATTCAGATACAAAATTTTTTAAATGATCAGAAGGAGTAATTACTATTTCAGCAGAATTGATACTCCAGTTTCTCAGTAATTTTTGAACTTCAATTAGAAAAGAGTGTTTGTTGTTCTGAAACTCATCAAAAGACTCAATCGTCTTTTTTTGGTTGTAAGCTCTTTCCCAGACAGGATCGCCTACGATCTTTCTGATTAGTTTTTTCTTGAGTATGAGAGCTGCTATGGTTGACTCAACTCCGAGCCCATTAACGAAAATCAGATCACTATTTTTTCCACTTTTGACGATTTGGTAAATTGTTTTTAACCAGCGAATAGGCAGACTGTTTGATCTTCTAATTCTTATTACATCTAAATTATCTTCAATATGATTATTACTCACTTCAGATAAACAAATAATTTTTACATTGTGACCATTCTCTATCAAGAAATTAGAAATTTTAGGAACAAAACTTGCCGGTCCGCCAATATCTGGAGGAAATATTCCTACAGTTATTAAAATGTTCATAGTTTAAATTCTATTAAGTTATTTTTTTTTGTGTGCAACTATCTCTTTAATCATAGAATTAATATCTTTAGTCGGAGTCATGCCAGTAAAATTAACAATTTTATCTATGTTTGGAGTTCTTCTAGTTGGATCTTCAAATTTATTCCCGAATACTTCTTCATGTTGAATGTAATTTATTTGTGATTTTGAATCACATGTCTCAATTATAAGTTCAGCTAAATCTTTAATTGTTATTTCTTGGGTCTGGCCAATATTAAATACTTCACCATAAGCCTTCATTTCAGCGAGTTTAATGAAATAACTAGTCACATCATCTACCCATGTAAAAGATCGAGATTGGCTTCCATCACCATGGATAATAATATCATTATTATTTAGGGCAGCATCAATAAACTTAGGAACTACCATTCCATATTCTGATAGTTGATTCGGCCCAATAATGTTGAAGAGTCTTACGATTATCGGATTAAGCTTTCCTTCTTCGTATTCAGATAGTGCTAAAAATTCATCAATCATTTTTGATGCAGCATATGACCATCGTAATTTTGTTGTTGGGCCAATTAAACTCCTTGATTCCTCTGTCCACTCTTTATCTTCAGAGACACCATAAACTTCAGATGTTGAAGTAACTAATACTGGAATATTATTTTTCTTACAAGCTTCAAACACTTCGTGAGTCGCCAAGATATTTGTGAGTAATGACTTACTTAAATTTTCCATAATATACTGAACTCCAACGCCAGCCGCTAAATGATAGCAAAAGTCATATCCCTCAAAGGTCTCATCTAAGTTTTGAACATCTTCAACTTTCTTATTAATAAATTTAACTTTGTTACTATCGTTAAATTTTGAAAGATTAGCACTTTTACCTGTGGATAGGTCATCTATAACAAGTATTTCCTCAACTTCAGTCTTGATTAATTTTTCTATTAAGTGGGAACCAATAAAGCCGGCCCCACCAGTAATTATTATTTTTTTCATATTATTTGTTTATGTAATTTAATGATTTTAGCAACTCTATATTTTCAAGGTACCATTCTACAGTTTTTTGTACACCATGGTCTATTAAGGTTGTGGGTTCCCAGTCGAGTGTTTGTTTAATATGGCTTAAATCTGGCTTTACTACATCTGGGTCTTTTATAGCTCTTTCTTTATTAACGACAATAGACTTCATATCAGTACTATCTTCTATTATTTCAATAACACGATTTAGAGATACGGTATTATTTGAACCAATGTTAAAGGTGTCAGAGGAATTATGGTTCATCACTTTAACTAAAGCTGAAACTACATCATCTACATAAGTAAATGATCTCCTTTGTTCTCCGTTTCCAAAAACTTGTACTTCCTTTTTATTAATTATCCAGTGAATAAATCGTAAAATAGACATATCTGGTCTTCCATATGGGCCATAGACTGTAAAAAATCTTGGTATTAAAACTTTTGTATCTGATTCATCAAGTATTGTTTTAGCCAAAATTTCTCCTGAAAGTTTTGTACTAGCATAAACGGAGGGGGGTTGAATTCTCTCATCTTTGTTTTCTCGCATTAAATTTTCTCCACTGTCACCATAAATTGAGGATGTGGAGGCAAGTATTAATGATGACACCCCTGTTACTTTGCAAAAATTAGCAACATTTGTTGTTGCAACTGTATTGTCGAGTACATAACTGTAAGGTTCTAAAAAGCTCTGCCTTACACCTGCGCGAGCCGCCATATGATAAAAAGTTTGCGCTTGAGTATTTAATGTTTGAAGTTGCGAAATAGAAGTTGGTTCTGATAAATTTAACTCATGAAATTCATAATTCTTATTATTACTAAGTTCATTTAATCGTAAATTTTTTAATCTTACATCGTAAGCGTCATTGAGGGAATCAATACCTATCACCTCAAAACCCATATTCATAAGTTTTTTTGTAAGATGAAAGCCTATAAATCCTGCACTACCTGAAATGATTACTTTGTTATTCACAACAATCATGCTACCAAAAATATATTTAATTCTTTAAAAAGATTTAAATAGTATTTATTTAATTTTAAAAAGTAGAATTTTATTAGTGCAATTATTACTTAAAAAAATTAAAAGTCTTTCACCATTAAATATTCTATTTTTTATACCATTAATACCACATTTTAACATTATCGAAGACGTTCTCCATACTGATGACATACCTGTATTACTATTTCTTATATTGTTTTTCACTAGAATTACGTCTTTATTTGATAACTTCAAATCAATTAAAGGGTACCTACTTATTGATTTTTTTATTTTGTACCTGTTAATTCAGAATATCTATCTTGGAAATGGTTTTTTTAATAACGAAATACTAAGGTTTGCATTTTATGCAATTATTTTCTTTTTCATCCTAGGAAATAAAATGGAAAGTTACTATGAATATTTACCTGTATATCTTTTTATCTTCTGTAGTAGTTTTTCAATTATTGCATATTTCTTTTCAATTAATTTAGGGACAGATCTTTACAACAATTGGAATATAGGTCTAAATCTTAGTGATATCGACTACATCAAAGGTAGGGTTAATGGTTTCCAAGCAGGAGGCCCCAATAGTTATGCTGATCTAATTGTTGTAACTGGAATCTATACAATTTTTAAATTAGAAGATAATTATTTTCCATACATTTCAAGTCTTGCAATTTTGGGATGTTTCTTTACATACTCAAGATTTTCACTAATTGTATTAATTATTTTTATTATTCTCAGAGCTTTAAGCACCCAAACTAAAATGTTAAGTTTAGGCATTATTTTTGCCTCCATCTTGGTTTGTGCCAATTTCGGATTAATTGAGAGATTTAGCAATGATGATAATGCAGGTATCCAGGATAGAGTTGATATGAGTGTTGGAGCTGTGGAGTATTTACTTGATGATACACTTCTTAATAATCTCATTGGTAGGGGCCACGATAGTTTTATTGTCAGTGGAGATGAAATAATCAACAGTAATAAGTTCGATCAAAATACAGTATCTTATGGTCCGCATAATTCTTTTTTATTCATTATTTTAAATTATGGAGTCTTTGGATTGATTTTGTATTTATTGATATTTAAAAATATAATTACTTACACACTTAGATTAAAAACTTTATTTAACCTATCACCACATTTTTATGTAGTAGCTGCTTTTTTTGTTTTAAGTTTTTCTAGTGATCTATTACAGAATCACAGTATTTCCTGGTATTTATATTTATCAAGCTTTCTTTTAATTAGAGAAATCAAAAATAAAGATTCTTTCGATGTTTAAATACACCTTTATTAGCGAATTGAAACATATACTATTGAATAGATGAAAATATTAGTAGTTGGTGGCGCAGGTTATGTTGGCGGAGGTATCGTTGACAAATTAGTTCCTAACCATGAGGTAACAGTCTATGACTCACTTGTATATGAAACTTCTTATAGGAAAGACGTTAATTTTATTTATGGAGATATTAGAGATCATAAAAAACTTAATTCTATTTTAAACAATTATGATTCTGTAATTTGGCTAGCTGCCCTTGTTGGAGACGGAGCTTGTAGTATCAACCCGAGCCTCACGCAAGAAATAAACGCAGAGAGTGTAAAAAACTTGACCAAAAACTACTCAGGAAGAATCGTTTTTCTCTCAACTTGCTCTGTTTACGGAGCACAAGAAGGAGTATTATCTGAAGACTCTTCTACAAATCCACTTTCAGAATATGCCAGTTCAAAACTAATTGCAGAAAAGTATTTAGAAGATTCAAATGTTATAATTTTTCGCCTTGGAACACTATTTGGAATAAGTGATCAGTATTCAAGAATTAGACTTGATTTAGTCGTTAACATACTTGTAACCAAAGCACTGATGGAAAATAAGATGAGCGTTTTTGGCGGGGATCAATGGAGACCTCTTTTACATGTAAATGATGTAGCAAATGCGATTGATGTAACTATAGAGACCAAAGTAAATGGAATATTTAACTTACACTATCAAAATTTCAAAATAATAGAAATAGCTGAGGAAATTGAAAAAAAAATAACTACAGCGGAAATTATCAAAACACCATTGGAGTTCCAAGATGCAAGAAATTATCAAGTAACAAGTGAAAAGCTTCATAAAGAGACTGGATTCAAGGCTGAAGTAGATCTAAAGGTAGGTATAGATGAGATTTATGAGTTGATATCTAAGAACAGAATAAAAGACATTAGTGATCCCAGATATTCAAATCAAAATTTTCTTAATTTATATGGAGTAAAATAATGGAACCAATTTCATACCACATCAATAGTTCAGTAGATGAGAGGGGACAGGTTACATTTGTAAATGACTTTGACATGACTGATGTAAAAAGGAGCTACGTAGTTACAAATACATTAGTTAAAACTGTAAGAGCCTGGCATGGACATCAAAATGAAAAAAAATGGGTAACTGTACAAAAAGGTGAATTCTTGGTCTGTGTTGTAAAAGTAGACAGTTTTGATAATCCCGATATGAAAGCAGAAGTTAAAGAGTATGTATTAAATTCTGAAAATAGTGTTTTGTTCATCCCAGGTGGATACGCGAATGGAGCAATGAATCTTACAGATGAAAATGAAATTAGATATTTTTCTTCAACAAGTTTAGGTGAATCTTCAAGTGATGATTTTAGAATTGATGCACAATTTTGGAACCCCTGGGAAAAACATAATCCAAACTTTTATGAGTAATATTTTAATTTTAGGTATAGACGGCATGCTTGGAAATATGCTTGCGAATGTCTTTTCACAAAAATCATCTGGAAAGCTTTTTTTTACATCTCGTAGA
This sequence comes from uncultured Candidatus Actinomarina sp., assembly GCA_902510965.1. Lineage (GTDB taxonomy): Bacteria > Actinomycetota > Acidimicrobiia > Actinomarinales > Actinomarinaceae > Actinomarina. The sequence goes on along the minus strand of CABXDM010000002.1, from coordinate 35,435 downwards.
GATGAGCCTGTTAATGAATATTTAAATGGTGAGATTATTAATTTTGATGCTTTATCAATGGGATTTACAAACCTTGTATCCACGGTCCAACCAGATTTTGTCATAAATTGTATTGGTGCAATTAAGCCACTTATTAAAGAAAACGATCGGAAATCTGTTATTAATGCACAAAATATTAATTCTTTTTTACCTTTAAATATTGCTAAATCTACAAATGAATTTAACTTTAAATATTTACAAATTGGTACTGATTGTGTTTTTAACGGTGAAAAAGGTATGTATAACGAGGAAGCTAATACAGATGCTACAGACGTATATGGAAAAACCAAAATTGCAGGTGAGATAATTGTTAAAAATAAAACTGTTATTAGATCAAGTATTATTGGTCCAGAGTCCGGCACAGGTAGGTCTCTACTTAATTGGTTTTACCATGAACAGTCTGACTCAGTAAGTGGATTTAACAACCATTTATGGAATGGTGTTACAACACTAAATTTTGCAAATGTTATTAATGGAATCATAGAAAATAATTATGATGCAGGTTTAATCCAGCATTTAATACCATCAGATGTTGTTACTAAATATGAATTATTACACCTCTTCGCAAAATACTTTAAAAAGGACATAGGCATAAATAAAACCGAGGCTGATACCGTGATAAACAGAACACTGAGCACACTAAATCCTGAACAAAACAAAATACTTTGGAAATTTGGGGGGTATAACGAAATACCTAGTGTCGAGGAAAATATTGAAGAACTTTCAAGATACAGCTTAACTCAGGAATTATTGGTTAATCAATGAAAGATATAGCTATCATTTTAGGTATTAGGCCTGACGTTATTCGTGCTAGTAAAATTCTCAAGCTACTGGAGAGCAGTAACAATTTAACATATGATTTTATTTGGTCTGGCCAGCACTATTCAGAAAATATGAAAGATGTATTCTTTGAACAATTAAATGTTCCAAAGCCAAACGTAGAGTTTGAAATTGAAAAAGGAAACGACGCAGCAATTGTCAGTTCAGTTATTAAGAATATATATAATCATTTAGAAAAAAATAAATATAAAGCCGTAATATTTCTAGGGGATACAAATACAGTTATGGGCTCAATTGCTGTTGCTCAACATAATATCCCAATTGTTCATATTGAAGGATGTATGAGGTCTTACGACTGGAGAATGCCAGAGGAAAAATATAGAACAACAATAGATCATTTATCTGACAGGATATATGCATACCTTGATGGATACAAAAATCAAGGTCTGAAAGAAGGTATATCTGAACAAATAATCAAAGTTACAGGAAATCCTATTGTTGACATTATTAATGAAAACAAAAACTTATTTGAATCTGGAGATCAGTTTCTATCTCAAGAAATTTCAAAATTAATAGAAAAGGATGAATTCCTTCTTGCAACTGTACACCGTCGAGAGAATGTACTTGAGGAATCAAGTTTAAAAGAAATAGTAAATCTAATAAATAAAACAGATAAAAATGTGATTTTTCCAATGGGGTACACAACTCAGAAGAAAATGAAGGAATTTAATTTGAATCTTAATTCAAATGTTTATGTCTGTGATCCAATTGGTTATCTTGAGTTTATGCATTTACTTGGTAGATCAGATTATGTATTGTCAGATTCAGGCACTGTTGTCGAAGAGGCTTGTATATTGGGAACAGCAAGTATTCAATTAAGATTTTCAACGGAAAGACCAGAGGTGTATGATGTTGAGTCTTCAGTTAAGTTTGATCCATCTGAAAAACATACTGACTATGAATCATTTATTTCTAAAGTTGAAAGTTTGAAAAATACAAATTGGGAACAACCATTCGGAGATGGAACAGCTTCTGAGAAAATTGTACAAGATTTAGTTAATCTTTCAGACACAGATTCATTCAAAAAACATGCGCCAAGTGATTATCCATTTGATATAAGTAATTCTCTTAAAGGATGAAAAGGATACTATTCCACTCTCTTACAATACCTCCCGATAATGTTTCTACTGGGATGTTGGTAGCTGAGTTAGCAGCTGGATTTAATAAAAATAATATTAAAGTAGAAATACTAGCCAGCACACCACAGTACAATTTTGAAAAGTCAAAGCCAAACAATTTATCCATCATAGATAAGCAGTACTCACAATCTGAATACAAAGGCGTAAAAATCTATCATGTAAATTCAAAAACAAGAAGTTTTAAAGAATCTAGAAGGATATTTCAGTGGATGCGATTTCATTATTACTCACTACGTTTTTTATACAAGGCAAGAAAAACCTACGAACATATCTTTATTTTTAGTTATCCGCCAACAATGAATTTAGTAAGTATTTTCGTTTATAAAATATTAAAACTTAAAGTTACCTATTCAGTTTGGGAGCTTTATCCAGAGATAGCTAATAACTTAAGTCTATTTAAATCAAAGTTACTTACGAGGATATTTAAAAAGCTAGATACATATTCAATGAAGAATACTAATAATTTAGTTGTCAATTCTCCTGAGCTTCGTAATTATTTAATAACAAATAGAGATTTGTCACAAAAAAATATTGAAGTTATTACGCACTTTTCCCCTTATCCATTAAGTGAGAATTATCCCAATCTAGATTTAAAAAAGATGTTTTATGCAGGGAATCTTGGTAAGCCACAAAATTTAGAAAAGTTCATTCAAATGTCTATTGAACATGATGTTAAGTGGGAGCTTGATATTTATGGTGCTGGGACCGAGTACGTAAATATTGAAAAGTATGTAAATGCTGAAATTAATCTTAATAAACATATTGAACGGAATGAATTAATAGAAAAAATCTCTGACATACCCGTAGCTTTAATTTCTCTTGATGAACGTATAACTATTGAGGGATTTCCAGGTAAAACATTTGACTATCTTTCAATGAATAAGGTTTTGCTATCAATTTCAAATAAGGAGTCCGCTGTTGCAAAGTTTATAGAGAAATATAGCCTTGGTGTGAATATAGAACCTGATTCAGTGGAATCATTTTTAGATGCATTTGAAAAATTATCATCGAGACAATTTTTATCTGAAACATTGTTAAATGTAAGCAATATTAATAAGAACCAGATCGAAAAATCAGAGATAGTTAAAAAGTATTTAACCTTGATTTAGCTTGCACCTTTCCTGGTAACTACATAATAAAAAGTTAAAAATATAATTTTCACATCCACAAATAAGGATCTACTTTCAACATATTCTAAATCCCAATAAAGTCTTTCTTGCAAGCTTAGATCCAACCGGCCTTGTATTTGAGCTAAGCCTGTAATACCTGGTTTTACAGTATTCCTTATTTTTTGATAATCTCCGTACAGATCTGATTCATATTTTACAAGTGGCCTTGGTCCCACAATTGACATTTCTCCTCGTAAGACATTAATAAGGTTCGGTAATTCATCTAAGGACGTTTTTCTGAGAAAATTACCAATATTGGTAATACGATCATCATTTTCAATTCTTATAGGTTTACTTGGAGTTAATGAAGGTTCAATTGTCTCTTTTTTTGAAAGTTTTTCATAATGCTCTTGATGTACATCGTCACTAGATAAAGCATCCATTGTTCTAAATTTATACAAAAGAAATGAATTTCCATTTTCACCCACTCTTTGTTGTTTATATAAACCAGGAGAACCATCAGATATGTAAATTACCATCAAAATAAGTGGGTAAATTACTAGTAGAACCGGAGAAAATATTAGGGTTATTGTAATGTCTAATAGTTTTTTCATACAATATTTACTTTAAACTATTCAAATTAATGTACTTTAAATAAAAAATATAACAGTAGAGTTAAAGAAATGTGTGGAATAGGTGGAATTATTAACATTAATAATTCTAAAATTGACCCAGAAATTGCCAATAATATTAAAACCTCACTAGAGCATAGAGGGCCAGACAACTCTTCAATAAAACACATTTCAGAAACTGTCTCATTGGTCCATACAAGATTAGCCATCATTGATATAGAGGATAGATCAAACCAACCATTTCATTCCGACGACAATCGTTATTGGATAGTATTCAATGGAGAAATCTACAATTACAAAGAGATTAGAGAAGAACTCGAAAACAAAGGATACAGCTTTCATACATCTGGAGACACCGAGGTTTTGCTAAAAGGGTTTATATGTTACAAAGAAAAAATTCTAGATAAGCTCAGAGGGCAATTTGCTTTTGCTATATATGATTCAATTGAAAAAACTACATTTTTAGCTAGAGATAGGATTGGAATAAAACCTTTATATTTTTCAAAATATAAAGAATGGATAGTTTTCGGATCTGAAATGAAAACTATTGAATCCTCGAAATTAATACCATTCATTCCGGATACAGAATCATACATGACTTACATGAGACATTTATGTATCCCAGGAAGTAGTACTGGTAATAAAAATATTTCCAAAGTTAGACCAGGAGAGTATGTTACTTTTTCTAAAAGTGGTGAAATTAAAACATATAAATACTGGGATCCGTTTAGTTTTGAAATAGATTACGAGATGAGTGAGAGTGATGCAAGTGACGAATTAGAAAGACTACTTATTGAATCAGTGGAGTATAGAAAAGTAAGTGATGTTGAAGTTGGACTATTCCTTTCTGGTGGATTGGACTCCTCATTAATAGGGAAACTCATGAAGGCAGGTAGTCAAAGTAAATTGAAAGGTTTTAATATCGATTATGAGGAACACTTTGATGGCTACAAAGGGGAAGTATCTGAGGCTGAATACGCATCATCAAATATTGATATAGAGTTAATTAAAGAAAAAATAGCATATAGAGACTTTAAAACTTTATTAAATAATTACTCAAACTACCAAGATGATTTAAATGGTGACGAAGTTGGCATTCCTCTTTATTTTCTTGGAAAATCTGCAAGGTCGAAAGGAATTACAGTTGTTCAAGTTGGAGAAGGGGCTGATGAATTATTTTATGGTTACGAACATTGGCTTAGATATCTAAAACTTAATAGATTCATTAAGCCGATTATGAAAAATAATTCTAGAGTTTCAGGATTTTCAAACCATAGGTTAAATTTGTTATCAAACATTATATTTAATCGAACATCTTTTCCGGGTGGAGCTTTAGGTTTCAATTTATCAGAGATCAATAGACTTGTTGATGGAGGCATTTCAGAGAACCCATCTTCGTTACATTATGTTGATAGCAAGTGGGATGACTACTTCTCAAGATCTGATGCAGAATTATCTAAATGGATGACACTAGTAGATTTAGATATTCGTCTTCCTGAATTGCTATTAATGAGAATGGACAAGCTAGTTATGCAATCAGGAGTCGAAACTAGAGTACCTTTTCTTGATCACAAATTAGTTGAATTTGTCCTTACAGTTCCAGAAAAAATACTATTAAATAAATCAACTACAAAACCATTATTAAAAAATATTGCTCGAAATCATATACCAAATAAGATTATAGATCGGCCAAAACAAGGATTCAGAGCACCAATTGGTGAATGGATCAAAAAAGATATTGACTACTTCTACGATTCCGTAAAAAGTTTCAATGAAGAAGTAAATTTATTCAACACCAATGAACTTAATAAGGTTCTAAATGGTTCCGATTATCAAAAAAAATGGTATTTAATTAATCTCTCTCAATGGCATGCCTCAAGGAGAGTTCAATGATTAACAATTGGAAAAAAAATAGTGTATATATTTCTTTCACACAAGTATCACTATTAATTGTGAATTTACTGTTAATCACAATCATTAGCAGGGAATATGGTCCATCTATTTACGGTGAGTATGCTTCATCAAAAAGTTTGGCAGTTCTTATTGGGACAGCTTTAGTTTTATCCTTAGCTTTAGTAGTAACTAAACTAAGGGCTCGAAATGAGAGTATCTCAGATTTTGTTTTTGCAAATTCCTATTTCTTAATCATACGGAACCTACTAATTGCCTTTATATTCCTCTATCCTTTGACTGTAATTTTCAAAAGAGATTTTACTTTGACTTCATTATTTTTAATAGGTTTTGTAATTAATGAGTTGATACATGTTGCACTTGCATTTTATCAAGCCAATGGCGATTTTGTTACTAGTTCAAAGCAAATTGCTATTCGGACAATACTATACGGAATAGGTGCCTGGGTTATAGTCATGGCTGGCTACCCAATAGTCTGGGTGATTGTATACCAAGTTTTTGTATTAGCTATTTTCTTTGGAGTTGCACATTTTTCAATACGTGATAATTATAAAAATCCTAAAAATCATGACAAGAAAGATGTTAGAAATAAGCTATCAAAATCTGGACAAAAAATGGTGCTAACAACCTTTTCAAGTGCTCTTGTTTCAGAGCTGGATATAGTTTTACTAGGTTTATTTTTTGGGGGACCCTTACTAGGTGTACTATCTTGGGCTCGAAGAATACTTGAAATACTTTTTCAACTTGTAGCTGCAAGCCTAGATATACTTTTTCCACAACTTTCTAAGGTTAAGACCAGAGAAGAAGTTATGAATATAAGAAATACATTGAAGAAAGTATTCTTTGCATCTTTTATAATCCCAATTTCATTTTATTTCCTTAGGAACTTTGCAAGTAGCATCTTTGTTCTCCTTTTAGGTGATGAATTTTCAACTGTTGCTGAGTACACTTCTTATATCTTGTTTTGTCTACCTCTTATGGTGTGGTCAAGAATAAATATAATTTTCGCAAGAGCCTTAAATTTTGAGATCAATCTTTCAAAAATTATATTTTTAGCTTCAATGATTTCATTGTCAATTTATTTTATTACTAATCAAATTCTTCAAAACTCAGCTGTAGTTTCTATCATCTTATCTCAAATAACAATTTCAGCTCTTACATCTTATAGTTTCAGGAATTCTTACAAATGAGAAGATACTTAAGAAAATTTAAATACGAAATTAATAATCTTTTTAAAAAACCTCCACTCATACCTGATAACTTTGATCAAGGAAAATGGAAAGATAAATCACAAGTTTTTGACTTGTTAGGGGCAATAGGTAAAGACTTAACTCAAGATTTAAATCTTATTGATATGAAAATATTTGGAGAATCTGTAAATAATAGTTGGATTGTCGGTACAGATTTTTTTAAAGGCTACGACTTCTCCAATAGAAAATTAAAGCCTGCCTTTTTCAATATTGCAGATGTAAAAGTGCCCTACGAAGCTTCGAGGTTGCAACACCTACAAAAACAGAATTTAATTAGCTCTATTGATGCTATGAAGGCACTAGATTCCGAAGCTTTTGTAGTTAAAGTAGATAAATTTCCCTTAATTTACTGGAATAGTCCCATGGATGTTGCAATCCGCCTAATTAATCTAATAATTCACAGACAGTTTCTTGCTCATAAAAGTAATAGATCTATAATTTTTGACAATAGTGAAGAATTACTTGATGCTTATATTTCCCAGAATTATCAATATGTAAAAGATAACCTAGAGAATGAGGGCAATGTTGTTGGAAACCATTACCTAATAGAACTTTCAGCCATGTTATTTTTTCTTGCTAACTATGAAACTAAAAATAGTGTGATTGATACTGAATTCGTACTTTCAGAATTAGAAAATGAAATAACAAATCAGTTTAACGAAGAAGGAACAAATTTTGAAGGTTCTACACATTACGCTGCTTTCGTAACTGAAGCATTGATACTATGCAAAATTTCCATGCAAGATCTAGATCAAACTTCAGATATTTCATCAGTGATAGATAAATTAATTCTACTAAATAAGAAATTTTTAGAATTGTTAATTATTGATGGTGAATTGTCACAAATTGGTGATAATGATTCTGGAAGAATATTTTATTTTGCATTTGAAGAAGAAAAACCGCTAAAGCTTACTTGGTTAATAAAACTGATTGAAAGTCTTGAAATTAATGAAAATTTAATTATTAATAAAAATAATAATATGAATGAAGTGTCAAAAGAAATTCCAAATTTAAAAGACTACAAACATGTGAAGCATCCAGAAATAAAACTATTTTCAAAAGATTATCAATCATACGCATACCCAGAGTTTGGGATTTTTATTTGGAGGAATGACTCTGAATATTTAAGTATTAGATGTGGACCCGTTGGACAAAATGGAGTAGGAGGTCATTCACATTATGATCAGTTGTCTATTGAATGTTTTACAGATAATAAGTGGATAGCTAGAGATCCAGGAACAGGTACCTACACAGATGATATTTCTACTAGAAATAAATTTAAATCTTTAGAGTATCACTGGGGCCCTAATCTCAATATTAAGTTTAAAAAAGAAGATGAATTTGATTGCTTCAAAATAAATAATATGACTAATGGAAATGTGTTAACTTTTAATATGGAAAATTTTCTTGGGGTAGTTGAATTTAATGGAAGTAAGATATATAGGGAAATAAAACTAGACGATGGAATACTTTCAATTCAGGACTTTTCAAAATTACAAAGATTACAACCATACGACTCTTGGGGAGAAAAAACTAGTGGTATCAAAAATAAATTTTCAGAAGGGTATAAAAGATTTAGTTGAAGATTAAAGAGCAAAATATAGTTCTATCTATTCTACTTTCTAGTATTTTCCTAGAGGGCTTAGATGCTTTCTCTATATTTGCAGTTCCATTTCCATGGTTTGGCGTATCCATATTATTACTAATAATTCCTGCATATTATGTTTTTAACTTTGATTTAAGTTCTTTAAATTTTGGTTCATTAAAATATTGGATTTTATACGTAGTCACTGTAACAATTATTAAAGCTTTTTCTTTTGATCTTGAAATGCCTCAATATGCTACTAGTACTTATTCTCAATTCATCAGTTTGAGAGTTACGAAAATTATAAGTTTTTTTATTGTCGTGTGGATAATACAGTTTCTGGCCTCGTATTTTACTAAAGATCAACTCATTGAGTATATTGCTTATATTGGAGTTATCATTTCAGTCTTGTCGCTGTATTCATATTTCTCATTTTTTCTCGATTTTCCAGATTTTAATCGAACCAGAGCTGGATCGGGGGGCTGGTCCCAGCCTATCCAGAGAGCTTGTTCAGTTTTAAGAAACTATGGAACATTTCGTGAACCTAGTTTTTTAGCAGTATGGACAGTACCTTTTATACCTTTAAACTTTTATTTAGCTAGAAAAAATAATAAATGGTATTTTTTATCAATACTTCCAATATTATCACTCATACTTACAAGAAGTCTTACTGGGGTAATATCAGTATTAGTTGCATGTCTTGTAGTATTGTTTGTTTACTTACTTAAAACTAAAAAACTTGAATTAAATTTTGTATATCCAATAATTATGATCCTTTTTGTATCGTTAATCGCCAATAACATAAGTTTTAAATTTCCTCCTTTAGATCCTTCCATGTGTCCGCCTAACTCTGCAGATAAGTGCGACTGTAGTATTTACGATGACTCCTTAGATGAAGCTAAAAATTCAGAGAACATCGCTGAAAGTATTTTTTCTAGAGCTACATTAATAGCTGGGGGAGGACTAGATGGATTTGGAAACTTTTCATATTTAACAAACCATATACTTAATGAAAATATAAAGTTATTTGGCGATGGTCTCGGAAGTTCAAATATTATTTACTCCTATAATTTTGAAAAACAAACAGCTCAAGTTAAATCAGGAGAGATAGTATTTAGAAATCCAGGACAGATTGTTTCTTTTAACAACCTATATGCGAATATTTATTTTTCAAGTGGCTTAATTGGTCTCATCTGGTTTTTATTTATATTGTTTAAATACATGTATTACCTATTTAAAAATACAGAAATTATTAATTATTATTTAGCGATTCAGCTTTTTTCGATTCTATTAATGTTTTTCTTCCAAGCTGAGGAGTTGAGCACTCTATTAGGTGTATCTGTTGGATTAATAATTCTAGAAAGTCATAAAAATGAGTAAGTACCTAATTGTTACTCATCAGTTTTTACCCCACGTAAGTCCTAGAACAACTAGGTGGAAGCTTTTAGTTGATGAGCTGGTTTCACTAGGTCACGAGGTGACAGTTCTAACTGGCACAAAACAACACAGTCAAGACAGCAATATTGAGACAATTTTTGTAGGAAATTCAAGAGCAAGTAATGTTGTTGTTAGCTTACGAAATCAATCTAATAGTTTGGATTCAAAGAATAGAATTAAAAGTATAATTTTTAAATTATTAAAAAAAGTCTACCGATTTGTAATTAGAAATTTTGCTTGGCCCGACTATACAATGTTTTGGCTCATTTCTGTTTTTAAAGTAAGAAAAAAATTAAATTTAGAATATGATGTTCTTGTTACCGTTAGTTTGCCTTTCTCGTCACATATTGCTGGATATTTGATTAATAAAAAAATGGGGAAGCCTTGGATTATGGACGTGGGTGACCCTTTTACATTAAAAACAACAGCCCCTGAAAACAATAGTTTTCTATATGGACGATTAAATAAACACTATGAAACGAAATTTTACCAGCAAGCTTCTAAAGTCTTATTTACACATGATGATGCTAGAAAAATTCATATAAAAGAGTTTCAAATCAACCCCTCTATTACAGCTGTGGGACAGCCTATCAGCAAATTTCGAGAACATTTATATGAACAAACCAAGAACTATAACTATACAAATAATGATATAAAATTTGGATATTTTGGTATTTTCACTCATGGGGTCAGGACGCCTGTAAATTTTATTAATTTTCTAGACAAATTTCAAAATTATGAAATGCACTGGTATATAAATTCAGATTCGGAGAGTATATTGCAAAAGAATACACTTGACAGCAGCAAGCATAATTTTAATTCTCATGTTGCGAGAGATGAAGCACTACAGTTAATGACTAAGTCATTCCACTGCCTCGTTTCCATTGGTAATTTAAACCCAAATCAAATACCCAGTAAAGTTATCGAATATATAGCAACTGGTAAACCCGTCATTCACTTTGCTGAAATTAATGATGATCCGGTAATTCATATTTCAGATGAGTTTGATAACCTGTTTATTATTACAAAAAATACAGATATAAATATTTTTAAAAAAGATCTAAATAAGTTTTTCTCGGAAATTGATAATTTTGATAGCAAAAAGTTCAATAAACTTTATTCACCCTCAGCATTGATTGAGAAACTAGATACTTTTTAGAACAGGATTCCAGTCTTCTGTATATTCTAAACTGTAAAAGGGTTCTTTTTTAACATCTAATGCATCTTTAATACATGTAGCGGCAGATTCAATATCTCCTGGTATGTATTTAATTGAATTAGAAATATCAAAATGCTCCATATATGCAGAATCAGGAGCCACCACAAACAGTCCAGCAGAACTTGCTTCATATAAAGGTAATCCAACAGTTTCATAATGACTTGTATGTAAATAGATACTGTGACTGGGAAATTCTTCAAGTAATAAAGTTGATTTATTTTCTGATCCTTTTTGACTTTCTTCTGATATAAACTTTGTTATTTTCAGATTAGGATTATCAACCTTCAGTTTCTTTAGTACAGCATCCATAAAGCTAGAATTTTTATTTTTAATTTGGCTCTGTATGCTTAATACTCCAGTTTCAGAATTTATATCATTTTCAAACTTTTCAATCACACCAATTTTTATTAATTTATTACTGAATTGATTTTGTATTTCTTCAGCAACATGGTCAAGTTGGTAAATTATATGATCACTTTCTTTAAATGATTTATTTATAAAGTATCTTAAAATTAGATTCTTCAGGTCCTTAACTTTTAGTGGAAGTAAGTTCTGGATGAGAGCGTATGATTTATTTTTAGTTTTAAAGCCAAAATTGCCAAAATGGATTATTGCCTCTGATTCGTTAATCATATTCATATCTTTTTTACTTAAGAAAATATTGAGATAGGGGTGAAAATATCTATTTAAACTTGTTTCTATTTTTTGCACAGTAGAATTTATATCTAAATTATCTAATAAATAATTATCGTGTAAAAGAATTATTTTGTAGTTTGACTTTTCAATAAATTTTAAAGCAGATTTAACTATAACTTGTCCACCAAGCGATTTTACACCACATATGTTAAGTACAATACTCTTATCCATTAATTCAATAATAGTTCCTTATTAACAACTAATTGTATGACTAAAATCATTATGTGGTTAAAAATAGTTATGATGTAGCTTTAGTTGTCGGTACGAGACCAAATTTTATAAAAGCTGCTCCTTTAGTGAAATATTTTGAAAGTAAGAATTTAGAGGTCTTATTTATTCATACAGGCCAACATTGGGATAAGAATCTTTCAGGAAACATATTTACAGATCTTGAATTAAGGGAACCTGATATAAACCTAGAAACCCCCCTTGATGGAATGAATCATCAATTGAGCTATATGATTAAGAGCCTAGATACTACATTAAGTAAATGTAATGTACCAAGGGTAGGGGTTTTTGGTGACGTAACTTCAACTCTTGCAGCCGCTTTAGTTACTAAAAATAGAGATTTAGAACTATTTCATGTTGAGTCAGGTCTAAGATCCAGAAATCTGAATATGCCCGAAGAAAGAAATAGGCTAGCTGTTGACACAATAAGTGACTACTTATTTACACCATCTGATGATGCTGTTAAAAATCTACTTGATGAAAATATTGGAAAAGATAAAATATTTAATGTTGGAAACATAATGATTGACACCCTTAAGGCTAACTTGGATAAAATTCAAAATTCAAAAAATACCGTTATTGATGAATTAGGTATCAATGAACCATACTTCGTAATGACTATCCACAGGCCTTCAAATCTATCTAATGAAGCATTAAGTGGCATCTTTACTGCATTAGATTCATTTAAGAAAGATTATAAAATATTAATACCAGCCCATCCTAGGCTATCTCAATTTATTGAAAAAAATGACTTACAATTCGAAAATTTTATTTTTATCGATCCACTGCCTTACATTAAATTCTTAGGTTTAGTTTCAGGCGCAAAATTAGTATTAACCGACTCTGGAGGCCTCCAAGAAGAGACAACGTATCTTAATATAAGATGTTTAACTTTAAGAGAGGAAACAGAGCGACCAATTACTGTATTTGAAGGAACAAATAAAGTTATCGGTATAAATACAGAAGTAATAATTAATGAAATAAAGGGTTCATTAGGCAGTAAACTACCAAATGAAATTAATATTAAAAATTGGGATGGTCTTACATCATCAAGAATTTATGATGTTTTGTATTAGAGGTATATGAGTAATTTTAAATACGATGTAGCGGTAATAGGGCTTGGTTACGTAGGCTTACCTTTAGCTATACAAGCTACAAGTTCAAACTTGAAAGTTTACGGTTACGATATAGATGAAAATAAAATTTCTAATTACAATTTAGGAAAATCAACTATAGAAGATATCTCAGATAAAGAACTTAAAGCATCCTTAGAGAAAGGTCTTTTCTTATCATCTGACCCTAAATATTTATCTGAGTCAGAAACTATAGTTATAAGCGTACCAACACCGTTGACTGATTATCAACCAGATCTTAGTTATGTAAAGGCTGCAGCTGAAACTATTGCTAATAATATTACTAAAAATCAGATTATAATTCTTGAGTCAACGACATATCCCGGAACAACTGTAGAGGTTTTGATACCTGTTATTGAAGAAATCTCAAATCTTAAAGCAGGGGTTGATTTTTTTGTGGGCTATTCTCCAGAGAGAATTGATCCAGGAAACGATACATGGAATTTTAAAAACACACCAAAGGTTATAAGCGGAATTAACGATGAGTCACTTTCAAAAATTGAGAATTTCTACGAACAAATTATAGATTCGGTAGTAAGAGTCAGTGGTACAAAAGAAGCTGAGATGGTGAAACTCTTAGAAAATACTTATAGACATGTAAATATTGCATTAATAAATGAGCTAGCAATCTTATGTAATATGCTCGAAATAGATATATGGGAGGTTGTAAATGCTGCAAAAACTAAACCATTTGGATTTGAATCCTTTAGGCCTGGGCCAGGTGTTGGTGGGCATTGCATTCCAGTAGACCCTAATTACCTATCTTTTAAAACGAGACAAATAGGAAAACCGGTAAGGTTTGTTGAACTCGCCCAAGAAATTAATAATTCCATGCCAAGTTATGTTGTCAGTAGACTTTTAGAAAAGATGAATCTTTTAGAAAAGCCATTTAAAAACTCAAAAATCTTGATTCTTGGAGTAGCTTACAAAAAAGACATTGGAGATGTCAGAGAGTCACCAGCTATTGGAATTATTGAAAACCTTTTCGAACGGGGAGTCAATGTTAAGTACTATGACCCATTTGTTGATAGCATTTTAGTAAATAAAAAATATGTTGAAAAAGAAGATAGTTTTGACAACATTGATAAATATGATTTAGTTTTAGTTCACACGGCGCATACTGATTTTGAAAACTTTGACTTTAGTAAAGTTTCAGTTCCTATATTCGATGCAACTGGTAGTGACCACTTTAAGAATGCTGAGAGGATATAGCTATTTCTAACGACTTCTCTACCTTATCAAAAACTATTAACTTATTAGCCAGTGAACTTGGACAAGTAATAAAGAAACAAGCTGGAGAAAAATATTTCAACATCGTAGAAGATATAAGATTAAATTCAAAAAAGTATAGAGCTACTAACAATCCAAAATATTTAGAAGAAGCATTCAGCGAATTAAGTAAATTGAACTCCAAGGAAATACTAATTGTTGCTAAAGCATTCACACTCTTTTTCTATTTAGCTAATATTTCTGAACAAGTTTTTAGAGAAGCTTTTACTGGTATAAAAAAAGAAAAAATAGTACAAAAGGGTAATAACGGGTACAAATTTTCGCCAGTATTTACAGCACACCCTACTGAAAGTGCAAGACAGTCGACTTTGAACAAGATATATAAAATTGGTGAAATTGTTAGCAAAAATGACATTGATTCACTTCCAGAAATCAATACCATTATTACAGAACTTTGGTACACAAGAGAGATAAGATCAAAAAAGCCAAATCCTCTAGATGAAGTTAAGTCACTCTTGTATTATTTAGACATAATTTATAAAGATGTGTTTCTTGATATTGAAAAAGAAATGCAAAGTAAAACTATACAAACAGAGCCTATTCTTACTCTCGGTTCCTGGGTCGGTGGTGATAGAGATGGAAATCCGTTTGTAACTAAAAAAATTACAGATCAGTCTTTAAAAATATATTCAAAACAAATAATTAATATTTACATGGATAAGATAAAAGAATTCTCTGAAGAGTTTAGCTTTTCAACAAGTTACTTAACTACTCCAAAAAAGTTAGAAAATAAAATTCAAGAATATAGAAAAATTCTTAAAAAAGAATATAACCATTATGCAAAAGTCAATTTTGATGAGCCTTTTAGGATTTTTCTTTCCTTAGTTTTCCATCGTTTAGAAAATTTTCAAAAAAATAATATAGGATATAAAACTTATAAAGAGTTTCATAAGGATATGGAACTTGTCAACGAGTCACTTAAGCAAACTCTAAAATTAAATGATTCGATACATGGCTTTTCTGAATTCCTTAAATATGTAGAATCTTTTCAATTTCATGGTGTCACTCTAGATATAAGAGAAAATTCTAAAGTAATAAATAACCCACAATCAAACAAACAACAATATGGAGAGTTTATAAAAGTTTTGGCTTGTATTTCAGATTGGAAAGCTATTTATGGAAGCAATGTTATAAATTCACTTATAGTTTCTATGACAAAAAATGAATCAGACATATTAAATTTATATAAACTTTGCAAGAAATATATAACTTCTCAAAAAGATATTCCTATGATTGTACCGTTACTTGAAGAGATTGATGATTTACAAAACTCAGATTATTTTCTTAACAACCTGTTGTCAAATAAAGCTTATAAAACTCACATTATAAAATATCAAGACTCTACTCAGGAAATAATGCTTGGATACTCAGATTCCAATAAAGATGGTGGAATTATATCTTCCCAGTGGAATGTTTATAAAGCACAGATTGCACTATTTAAAAAAGGAAAAGATCATAATTGTAATATAGTTTTCTTTCATGGCAGAGGGGGGACCATTAGTCGTGGTGGTGGACCTACATATAACTCTATACTTTCTCAACCCAGAGGAACAATATCTAATCAAATACGCTACACAGAGCAAGGTGAGGTTATTTCTGATAAGTACTCAACAGGTAATCTAGCAAAAGAGAACTTAAAATTAGGTTTAGACGCTTTTCTCTCGGCTAGTTCTACCACTTTTAAAAATAATAAAGATGAATATTTATTGATTGAGGAATTATCGAAAGTATCATTTAAAAAATATCAAGAATTAATCACAGATGATAATTTAATGATTTATTTTGAAAAAGTTACACCAGTAAATCTTCTATCGACTTTAAATATAGGCTCTAGGCCCTCTAAAAGAACCTCTGAGAGCACAATAGACAGCTATAGGGCGATTCCGTGGGTTTTTGGTTGGGCACAGACCAGACATACTATTACGGGTTGGTATGGAGCGGGAACAGCCTTATTAGATATTATTGAAAAAAATGGTATCAGAAAAATTCAATCCGCTTACAGGAAGTCATCATTTTTACAAAACCTTATAAGCAATATTGAAATGACAGTTGTGAAGTCAGATTTGTTGATATCAAAAATGTATGTTGAGGAACTTTTAGATGAAGAGTACAAGTATTTGTTTGATGAAATAACTAAAGAATTGAAGAAAGTCAATAAGGCTATAAAACTTGTTACCAACAATGTTGAGCTATTGGAAGATAATCCAATTTTAAAAAATACACTAAAAATTAGAAATGCTTATTTAGATCCTCTTTCATTGATACAGATACTTTTAATGAAGAAGCTTTCAGATAAAGAAATAACCGAAGAAGAAAAAACATCTCTGCTTTTATCAATAAATGGATTAGCCGCTGGTCTTCGAAATACTGGCTGATAAGTCCCTAAGTTCAAAATGCATTTCATCTGGTGATGTCCAAGTACCACCCCAAGCGAAGCCCCAGGAATTAAAGATCTCAACCACTCGTGGAACATATCCAGATTTTGTATTTATATCTATTGCTATGCCCCATGCATGTCTTGATAAAGAACCTCCAGCATCAAAGCGTGAAATTCTCCTAGGAGCGTAACATCCACCCGAAGTTTTAAACTCATCTAGGTAAAGTGTATTTGCCAAACCTTCTTCTTCGACCTGGTTTAATGCCCCTCTGAGTGGTTCCCACATTAACCTATGACATGTAGTTCTACCAATAATCGGCATTTTAATTGTTTCAATATTTTCTTCTCTCCACTTTGGTTCAGTAATAATCCAGGTACCGTCTCTTTCTTTAATTTGGAAATCTCCAAACATTTCTTTGACTAGTGCATTTGGGAGTACCCAATTTTTGTTGGGCTTAGAGTTTTTATCAGAGACTCTTATTTTTTTATATTTTATATTCCGATAAATTTCAATTAGATGATTTTCAGTAATTTTATTATCCCATATTATTGCTTGGATATTTCTAAAAATACCAAGCTTAAAACCTGTTTCTTTACTAACTACAGCCTCAAACCATCCCAATTTTGAATCTGGAACAATATCTCCAACAACTATTTCTAAAGGTTCACCATTGAGACCTACTAAGTGAACTATGTCCCCAATTTCAATAGAATAAAGATTCGCAGTGAGTTCAGATATGATTATTAAATCTGAAACAATTTTGGTCGCAATTTCATTTGGATATATATAATTTACAAAATCTTTTTCAACTGTTTTGACTGAGATGCTAAAAAGGTAGTCTTCTTTAGTTGCAATTTTCTCATTACCTGAATTATCAATAATCTTTTCTAAACCAACATTTGCTCTACCTATAAAAGTTAAATTAGAGTTGAGATTATTAACACCTTCAATAATTTCATTCGTTACGCTGTAAAACAAACTCCCAGATTGAGAAATAGTCATTGTCTGATAATTATCAATACGATTCTTTGGCTCTCTATTTATTTCTTCGTGAGCATTTGCAACAGATGGAAGGGATATTGCAGCTAATAAAACAAACCAGAAGTATTTTTTCATAGAATTAATTTTACAGTAAATAGAAACTATGGTTTCAAGAGATTACCTTTGTATCGAATGGGGATTTTTTTATCCTAGGGTACTGATTAAACAAGAGAATTATTAGTATAAAAAAAGTTTAAAAAATGGAGAAAATTTAATGAAGTTGCTTACAAACTTTTTTGGTTCGGCCGCTACTAAGAGACCAGTAGTAACTATTTTGGTCGTACTTTTACTGACAGGTTTTTTTGGATACATGTCTACTCAAGCGGAAGAACTCAGTACAAGTTTTGGTGGAGAACTAGACACACCAGAAATTCAAGCACAATCAAAATTAGGTGATTACTTTGCTTCCTCAGGTGGTCAAAGCGTTTTTCAAATAATAATTACTGGTGATGATGTATTAACTGTAGATGGATACAAAGCTTGGCTTGAAATTCAACAAGTTGTCGCAACAAGTGAAATTTCTGAGTATCTAGTTAGTCAACCAGGCCAAGGGGCATTACAAGGATTTTTTGGACCTATTGATTTTGCTAGAGCTTTTAATCCTATGTTTAACATTGATCAAATAAATGATGAACAATTCAAACAAGCTTATAAAGCAGCTTCAGCGCAAATGCCTCCAGAATTTCAAGCTTTTGCATCTGCATTACTTTCTGAAAACTATGATGCAGATAAAGTAAGTTCCACAGCCGGCCTTGCCATAATCACAATTGATTCGGCTAAAATTGCACAAAACTATGGAGGTAGTGATGGAGCATTTATCGAGCAACCACGTATGGAAGTTCAACTAAGCGAAGAGCTGGGTTTAATAAGTAGTAATTTTGAAAATATTGAAGTAAGTGGATTCTCTTTTGGGCTTTTACTGGGTAATGATGGAGGAGACTTCTTAACTGAAATTGGTATTTTATTTGGTAAGGCTTTCTTAATCATCCTCGGTGTTTTAGCATACATATTTTTTATTAGACCAAGGAAAGGTTATGGCTTTTTTAAATCATCCAGAAGAACTTTAAGTGATTTGCTATTAAGCCTTGGAACTATACTTCTCTCAATTTTATGGATGCAGGGGATTGGAACACTTTTAGGTCCCGGATTCCTTAATATCATTGGAGCTCCGAATCAGATTTCACAAATAGCACCGATTCTTTTAATTGGTTTAGGAGTTGATTATGCAATTCACTTTACAGGAAGATATCGAGAAGAACTGGGAGAGGGTTTATCTGTAAAAGACTCTACAAAGAATACTTTAAGTTCTGTTGGCATAGCCTTGACGCTTGCTACCTTAGCTACAATTGTTGGTTTCCTTTCAAATGTTGTATCACCATTACCTGAATTTAAAGATTTTGGAATAACTGTTTCGTTTGGAATTTTATTTGCCTTACTACTAGTCATGACCTTTGTTCCTGCAATCAGGTCTTTATTAGACAAAAAGGCTGAGAAAAAAGATTCTATAAACAGGGAAGCTTTCTCCTCATCTGGTGAAAGTGTCCTTAATAAAGTTGCCGGCGCAAGCTCTATTATTCCTAGAAAATTAAAACTTATTAGCATAGCTTTACTCTTGGGTATCTCCAGTTACGGTTATGTCAGTTTTACTAATTTAGATACAGTATTTAATTTTACTGATTTTCTTCCTGAAGATGATCCAGTTGTAGCTACACTTGCAGTCTTGACTGATGAATTTGGTGGTGGGTTTGGAGAGACTACTACCGTTTTACTTGAAGGTGAAGATTTAGCTACTCCAGAAATTCATAATGCAATTATTGACGCAATTAATAATTTAGCTACTGCTGACAATGTGGTAGTTTTTGGTGAAAATGTTGCAAATGAATCTGTAGTGGCATCCCTTGGAGCAATGTTAGCACCCCAAGATGTTGCACCAGGTGCACCCCCTCAAGCACCTGACATGGATCTTATTTCAGGATTAATGTCATATGGTGTTCAGCTCATGACTGGGGAAGGAATGAATGCACTTAAAGTTTCGACTACTGGTGATGTTGAGTCACTTTACAAATCTCTTTTAACAATGGACCCAGCAACTTTTGGTGGTTCTCTCTACCTAAACGATCAGGAAATATTTACTGCACAACAAATAAAAATTACAACTTCAGCTGGTTCAGAAGGTTCTAGACAGCTGACCGAAGATATTTATAGTGCTTTTGCTCAAGTTATAGATCTTGGAGTTGACGTAGCTGCAACAAATGACAGTATTGTAACAAACAGTGTAAGCGATTTAATATCAGCTTCACAATTCCAGTCCTTAATTTTTGCAATACTTTCCTCGATGCTATTTTTGATAATATATTATTGGATTGACATGAGGAGACCATTTTTAGGTGTGGTTACGATATTCCCTGTTATAGCTATCGTCATGGGTACATATTTGGGAATGGGCTTATTAGAAATACCTCTAAATCCAGTAACAGCAACTTTAACAGGTATAGCAATAGGAATCGGAGTTCCGTTCGTAATACATGTCACTAATAGATTCAGAGAAGCTTTGACTAAAGACTCAAATCCAGTATCTGCAATTACATCAACTCTTAAAACAACAGGAGGTTCATTATTTGGTTCAGCATTTACAACAATGGCTGGTTTCGGAATTCTGACAACCTCAACACTAAAACCATTTCAACAAATGGGTCAAGTTGTATTAGTTTCTATAGGATTTGCTTTAGTTGCATCAATTTTAATTCTCCCTACGCTACTTGTTTTGTGGGCAAATTATCATAATAAAAAAACTGCTAAATCTTTATAGATTTGGTTATTACTATTAATTGAGTGAAAGTATTTGATTTACTCGATGTAGTTAACAAAATCTGTCCTTTAAAGGATGCATTTGATGATGATAAAGTAGGTTTACTTATTGGATCTGGGACAAACGATGTTTCTGGAATAGTTGTTAGTCATGATTTAGAAAAATCTACACTTGATTACTGTAAAGAAAATAATATAAATACAGTCATTTCATACCATCCAGCAACATATAAAAAATTTGATGATCTTAATGAAGATTTAATGCTTTCAAAGTTGTCCCTTGATTATTACAAAGAAAATATCAATGTCATATCGATACACACTGCTCAAGATGTTTGCATAGGTGGAAATGGTGACACTTTAACAAAAATTTTTAATCTAACAGATGTTCAAATCTTTGGAGAAACCTCACCAGGAATAGGAGTTGGAAAAATTGGCAGAATTGAAAATCATGATCCAAATTCCCTAAGCGCGCTAATAGAAAATGAACTTTCTACAAAAATTGTTAGAACAAACAGCCAGTATCATAAACTTAAGAATATTGAAAAAATTGCTTTTGTTCCGGGTTCAGGCACACAATTCTTAGATGAAATATTAGGAAAAACAGACGTCTTTATAACTGGGGATGCTTCACACCATCATTTCTTACTGACGGATGAATACAACATGGGATTCATTCAATTAAATCATATATCTACAGAGAAACCTGGCATGCAAGCTTTTACTGACAAACTAAACAAAGTTCTAAAAATAAACATAAAATATTTATACAACAAATATTATGAATGAACCATTTTTACTTAGTAATCTTATAGAGCTTCAAGATATTGATAACAAGATATACAAACTCGAAGTTGATAAAAAGGGCAGTGAAAATGTTGAGCGATTAATGGCTTTAGAGTCTGAGTTTAATGAAGTAAATAAAAAAATTGAAACACAAAAGAATATTATGGCTAGTTACTTTAAAGATATTGAAGAAATTTCAAAAACTAGTAACTCTATTCTTCAAAAGATTTCCAGCATAAATATTAAACTTGAAGATAAATCTTTAGAAGCAAACGAACTTTTGAACTATACAAAACAGAAAGAGTCAAGTCAATCACAAGTATCTCAATTAGAAAAGAAAAAAATTATTCATGATAGGAATAATGAAGATGAAATTAAGGAAATGCAGTTATTAAATGAATCATTAAGTGATGTTAAGGATGATTTAATAAATACTTCTAAATTAGTTAAAGATGAATGGATGGTTATTGATAAAAAACTTAGTTTATACGAATTAGAAAAAAAGGAATTTCTTACTAACTTTCCATTGAAAATACAAGAGCTTTACGATGAACTAAAAACTAGAGGAGTAGATGTCGTGGCTGCTTATAAACTTGAAAATAATCAGTGTGGCTGTTGCGGTGTAGATTTAACTACTAGTGAATTAGATGCGATATCTGCAACAGAGTTTCAGCAGTGCCCTTATTGTGATGGTGTTCTAGTTTGATACTAGATATATATTGTGATGGTGCTTCAAGATCTAATCCAGGAGAAGCTTCAGTGGGAGTTTCTATTAGTCATGAGAATATTGAAATTAAAGTTATTTCTAGAAAAATAGGAATAGCTACTAATAATGTGGCCGAATATCAGGCTTTAATCGACGGTTTACAATACTGTAATGATAACAATATTCAATCAGCTAGGTTTTATCTAGACTCAAAACTAGTGGTAGAACAAATAGTTGGTAATTTTAAAGTAAAGTCAGAGCATCTAAGGGAATTACATGGGCGTGCAAAAGCCTTAATTTTTAAAATAGAAAATTTTACAATAGAGCATGTGTACAGAGAAAACAATAAAAGAGCAGATGAACTAGCTAACCTAGCACTGGATAAATAATGTTTTTTTGGTTTATTGGTGTTGGAGTTATCATTTTTAAATATATTTTTAAAGATAAGAATGCTGACTTAAGGTTTTTGATTGTAGGTCTTTTGATTTTAGATATTATGGATATTCTTTTGGCTGTCCAACCTGTTGGTAAAGACCAAAAATTTGTAACGCATTCATTATTGCTCTCAGTTTTCACTATGTTTTTGATAATGCTGCTAACTAAGAGAGGTACGAAAACTAGAAAGAACTTATTACTATTTTCAATAGGCACTTACTTACATTTGTTTTTAGATTTCATGTGGCTAGATCAATCTACTTTTTTATTTCCTCTTCCTTTTGAAAGTAATGAAATTTTCAACAAGAGCATTACGTTAATTATCATTCAGGAAATTGTAGGTCTCGCATATGTCATTTACAAAATGAAAGATAACTCATTAAAAACTTTTATAAGAAGTGGAATTATCTAGAAGTTTTAACGAGCATATTAATGCTCACCAATAATAAAAATATTGCGAATGATGTGTTCAGAAATTCCTGTGGTAATTCAAATGCTAAATTACCTCCGAGCACCGATCCCAATATGCCAGAAATTCCAACAATACTACCCCTTTTTGCGAATTCTCGATCATTTTTTAGTTTTGTATAGGCTGCCGTAAGAGCAGTGGGAACAGTTGCTATTAATGAAAAGCCCTGTGCAGGTAAATTTCCTAAACCACCAAAAAAGATTAACAAAGGAATCCTTACTATTCCTCCACCGATACCGAGTAGACCTGATAGTATTCCAGAAAATACACCTATAAGTAAGTATAAGAAAATATTCTCCTCATATTGTGAAGAGTAGCCTGACGTAGACATCATCCTATAAGACACAACTAAAAGTAACATTGCAAATATTCTTTGCAATGTCTTTGTATCTAATTGAAATGTAAGTTTACTTCCAAGATAGCCACCCAGTATTCCACCAAAAATTAAATATAAAATATAAATAGAAAATGACTGACCATTCGAGATATAAGTAATACTGCTTGTTGTAGCAACGAACACTACAGCCATTGATGAAATTCCTGTATTTATTTTAAAATCTTGGTCTGTAAAGTAAGTTAGGAGAGGGACGAATACAACACCTCCACCAATACCTAATACTCCAGAAAGAAAACCACCAATTGATCCAATTATAAATAATGGTAACAATTTAATTCTTTAGCCTTGGCAATAATTCTTTGCCAAGCAATTTAATTGTCTCTTCTTGATTAACGGACGATATTTGTATAGTAACTATTTCTGAACCAAAATCATTTACAAGAGGTGCATATATATCAATTAATTCTTCTACACTTCCTGCTCGAGAAAATTTGGACATGATTTCTTCTTTTGGTAATGCATCAGCCTGCTCTCTGAGAGCTTGTGGATCAATTTCTTGAAGTCTATTTGGTGCCCTTAGTCCTCTCCATGATTTCAAAGATTCCCATGCATCCTCATCATTATCTGCAAACATTGTCCATCTATATGTGTGAATTCTTAGATCGGATTTTCCAAGTTCTTCAGTTTTTATTTTTGCTTGATTGATAACTCTTTCATATGCATCTTCTGGATCTTTTACACTAATCATAAGTCCATCAGCATACTCAGCAGCAAGATGAGAAGACTTTGGACCACCAGCAGCAAGCCAAATTGGAACTTCTTTTAAGGGAGGGGAGTATAATTTTGCACCCTTAGTGTTATAGAATTCACCCTCAAAGTTAAGTTTTTCACCATTTAGTAGTCTCCTAATAATAGTTAAGGCCTCTCTCATTCTTGAAGCTCTTTCATCATATTTTGGAAAATTATAACCTAATGGTCCTTCGTTCATATTTTCACCTGTGCCTACTCCTAGATGAAAAGTTGAATGAGATAATCTGTCGACTGTTGCAGAAGCTTGTGCAACAACTCCTGGATGCATTCTCCATAGTGGTGTGGTTACTCCAGTACCTAAGTCTAATTCAGGGGTGCTATTAGCTAAAGCACCCAATGTAGACCATGTGAAGTTTGACGCCGAATAATCGTCAACCCATGGGTGAAAATGTTCCGATATTGTCACCATATCAAAACCAACTTCTTGTGCTAGCTTTGCATGGTCAATTAATATTTCTGGTTGCCACTGTTCTGATCCTAAAAAATATGCAAATTTTGTCATCACATTAGGTTAACAAATAATTAATTTTAGGTGGGTGCCTCTAAAAGAGACACCCTGGTTTTTGAGATTGTAAGCCGGATTCTGTTTACAAATTAATGTAAGATAATCATCCATCTTGTATATTTGTTACCAAATACATCTAGCTATCTACCCGCAATTATTAGCCGAGCAAGCTAATTGCTTCTTGATATTGCACTGAGAGGGGTTTACAAGCTAATTTAATTACTTAAATTACTGGTAGTCTCTTACACTACCTTTTCACCCTTACTTACTTACGTAAGCGGTATATTTTCTGTTGCACTTTCCGTCAATTACTTGCCTGGGAGTTACCCAGCTCTCTGCTCTATAGTGTCCGGACTTTCCTCGATAAATCGCGATTATCCATCTCAAAAATAACTTTAGTCAAATATTTATTACTTATGAATATAAAAATATTATTTCTTCAACATCCCCAAAAGATAGTGGTCCTAGATACTTTCTGATAATTACTCCATTTTGAATAATATGTGTTTCAGGAACCCCAAACACTCCAGAATTAATGGCAAACTTACTTTTAAAATCAGTTAAATAAATTAAATTGCCATATCCATATTTACTAAGGAATTCCTTTGAGTTAGAAGTATTATCTTGAAAACTAATTAGTACTACCTTTCCCTCAAAAGATTTAATCTCGTTAAGTGAAATTATTAGATCATGTTCTTCAATACACTCCAAACACCAAGATGCCCAGTAGTTAATAATTAAAAATTCACTATCTAACACAGCATTTTTATTTGATTCTAAATAGGTAAGTTCTTGAATTTGAAAATCCTGGATTTCAATACTTTCTGATGTAATTTCTGACTTGGAGCAAAAAGTAAGTAGTAAAAAAAGATTAAAAATTTAATTTTCATAGGTTGATACTATCTCTTTTAAAAAATTTCTATCTTCATCACTTAGAGAATCGAGCAGAAGTAGATCGGTAATTAACTTCATTCCCAGGTCTTCTGTTTCTTCTTGCTGAAGATAGAGAACGCCAAGATAAGATTTAGAGATTAAAGAATTGGGATTAATAGACAGAGATTCATCGAAGTAATTTATAGCAACTTCTTTATTTCCTGACTCGTAGACCATCCAACCTATTTGGGCTAGAGCATAACTTTTGAGTTCAATCTCATCACTATTTTCAGCGACATACATAAAGTGGGGTAGTGCTTTTGAATAGTTAACTTCATCAAAATACCTATTTGCTAGAGCAATCCTCATAGCAAATATATCAGGATTATCTGCTACAACAATTTCCATTTCTTCATTCGTAACATTATCAAGTTCAGTGTTTGTTCTAATTGATGATTCTGAATTGTTGTTTAGATTTATAAATATTATTAAAAAGACACCGAAGGTCGCTACTAACGAAAATACCCATTTGTTCATTTAAGAACCTTCTTTATAAAGATAGCTATAAAAAATATTGATAATATTAGGGGTATAAGAATTATTTCAAAATTTCTGTTTTGAGGATTGGTAATTATTCTTTCACCAAATCTTGATACCCAGTAAGTATAGATTTCATCATCCGATAAATTTTTATCTATTTGTTCCCTTAGGATTGATCGCATATCATCTGCATATTCCGATGGGGAGTCAAAAATAGTCTCACCTTGGCATACTGGGCATAGTAAATTTTTACTCCAAGACTCAAACCTTGAGTCAGCATCTTCATAAAGATTTGGAAGTAGCAGCAAAACTATCAATAGTATTCCAAGAGTGTATCTATTTTTCATTTGCCCTAATTCTTGGAATTACAGAGAGAGTGCTTAGAGCTAACCCCATCCACATAATTAATATTCCATAATTTTTTCTAAATATTAATTTATAGTTATTCGCATCAATAAATTTAATAGTCACGTAGGTGTCAGATTCTAAATCGCGAAATATTGCTGGTGAACTTATTGCCTGTTGAGATGAATTTCTAAATATATTCAAAGATGCATTTTTATATTTATCATTAGACTTTATTGGTAAATTTATAACATCTTTTTCATCTCTTCTAACCTCATAGGATTTTTCAATCATGT
This sequence comes from uncultured Candidatus Actinomarina sp., assembly GCA_902510965.1. Taxonomy (GTDB): domain Bacteria; phylum Actinomycetota; class Acidimicrobiia; order Actinomarinales; family Actinomarinaceae; genus Actinomarina. The sequence continues at coordinate 8,598 of CABXDM010000002.1, read as the reverse complement.
AATTATTATTTCCGAAAGTTATTATTGAACCTTCACTAGTTATAAATTCGTCAGAGTAGCTTTGACTTACATTTAGTAATAAACCTACAGCAAAAAGACCAATCCCTAAATGTGCAATTTGTCCGGACCAGTAAGAACCCTTAATCTTATGTAATGTTTTCTTTTGAACGAGATTTAAAAGAATTGTGATAACAAGCATAGTTGATCCAAACAGAGTCAATATACTTAAATAATTTAGTTGGTATACATAAGAGAAACAAATAGTCAATATTAATGATGAGTTGATAATTTTAAGATTAGTTTGGAGCCACTTATTAAAGTTAATATTCTTTACGGTAATTTTTGTCGAGAATATCATTAGAAAAATTAACATAATTAAAATAGGACCAATTAAGATATCAAAAAAGGTTCTTCCAATCGTCAGCTGTCTTTGATACAAAGTTTCATAAAATATCGGATAAATGGTTCCAATAAAAACAATTAATGCAGACACAAAAAGTAGGATGTTATTAGCTATAAAAAATGAAGATTTTCCAAAAATATATTTAATTTTTTTTGATGTTGCAAAATATTTAATATTTTTAGATCCGGAGTATACAAAAAATAATGTAAAAAAGGCTAATCCAGAAAGAAGAAAAACACCTATATTTCCATTAGAAAAAGCATGAACCGAAATCAATACTCCTGAGCGAGTAATAAATGTACCAAATATTGTTGATAAAAACATTAAACCACCAAGGAAGTAATTCCAATTTAAGAGAGTAGATTCATTTATCTGTGTCTTAGAAGAGTGAAGAAAGGCGGTAGCAAGAAGCCACGGAATGAAAGAAACATTTTCTACTGGATCCCAAGCCCAATATCCACCCCATCCCAGCACTTCATATGACCAAGCTGCACCAAGTGTTATTCCAGCAGTTAAGAATAACCATGGATAAAAAGTTGAGTTAGAGGCTAGTTGGACCCAATTACTTGAAGTATCTTTTCTAAAAAAATAACTTGTAGTAATTACAAAAGGCAAAACTAAGCCGATATATCCAAAATATAAAATTGGTGGGTGAATTGCCATCAGGGGATGATTCTGTAGAAGTGGGTTAGGACCTCTTCCTTCCAGTGAAGAAACTAGATCTTGAAAGGGCAGTAGTGATGAAGACTGACAACCTACTGAAGCTAATTCAATACAACCTGCAAATGGAGACGAACTAAATATCGTGTAGCTTGTAAAAAAGATGATGATTGTTGTAAATATTTTAATGTCTGCACTATTGGTAGTTTTTTTATAATATTTTATGTATATCAAAAAATAGGCTCCAAGAACTAGATTCCACAGGAGAATGGAGCCATCTAAGGAACCCCATAAAGAAGCAAATTTGTAAACGGGAGGTGTACTCTTTGCGGAATAATTGGCTACATAACTTATAGAAAAATCATCAATAAACAATGCAATCTCTAAGATACAAAATAGCAAAAAGTTTAAAAGTAGATTTAATCTTATTAATAACTGAATACGAAATTTGTCGTTTGATACTAAAAGTATTATTAGATTTAGTAAGCATAACCAGCTTATGATAAGGCCTATACTAGAAATCATTCTGAATAATTTTCAACATCATAACTCTGGCCATCTTCAGAAATGTATTCATTGTCATGTTTTACCAACATATCATCAGAATAAAAAACCTGATTTATGAAGTATCCATCAAGGATTACTCCCATTTCTTCTTGAAAAAGTTCTGGTATAAATCCATCAAAAACTATACCAACTTTTTTATTTCCATCGGTTATCGTAAACTTTGTCTCGGCATTAGGTGTTTTTGATACTGAATTAACCTCTACGAACCCTCCAAGTTTTATTCTCTCAGATTGAGAAACATCAATGTTTTCAAATGCTTCACTTGTTGTGTAGTAAAAAATAGTATTATTCGAGGCTATTTGAATACTCGAATAAGTTATTAATGATATTCCTAATAGAATTAATATAAAATTTTTGTTCACCTGATTAGATTTTAACTCTGTTCTTTGGATTCAGGTAATCATTCCATAAAGTGTCGGCTGCAATTTTAAATCTTTTTAAAATTGAGAAGTGTAATAATGTGACTAAAAGTACTGAAATAAGTAGCGTAGTGAGAATATCTGATGACATTGGAGCGCTTCCTGTAGAAACAGCCTCTTGACTTAAAATAGATGCTTGTTGGTGAACTGACCTCCACCAAATTACACTAAAATGTAATATTGGAAGCTGAATGATTCCAAATATACCAATGAAAGCCGAGTTTCTTGATGTTTTACCAAGGTCATCAGTGAATTTGCGAGAAGCTAAATAACCTAAATATACAAGTAATAGTATTGCTGTTAAATTTAATCTTGCATCTCCCCAAACCCACCAAGTACCCCATGTTGCTTTTCCCCAAGCTGAACCGGCAATCAAGGTGGTTACTGTAAATAAAACTCCTGATTTTGCATTCGAAGAGGCTAGTACATCATATTTATGATCTTTTTTAACTAGATACAGTAACGAGTATACAAAAGTGAGTGAGTAGCCTAAATATGCTATCCAAACAGTAGGTACGTGCACATAAAGAAGCTTAGATGAAATACCTTGAGTTACATCATATGGACCAAAAGCTACTGTGAGAGCCCATAATATTAAAGAGCCATAAAATATCATTTCAAATCTTTCTGTAAAACCCAGTTAGTGTAAGCAGAAATTAATAAAGTAATTCCTAAATACATCACTAAGTAAATATTAGTTAAATTTGGATTTATACCTAACCAGATCGGGGCAACAAAGAAAGATAATGACATAAAAACAGGCACCATCAGTATGAATTGAACAAATCTATTACTAAAAGCTGTAAACATTTGAAAAATTATATTTATCATTATTGAATTTACTGAAAAGAAAACAATAGAGACTACAAAGTAGATGGGGTTACTTTTTATACCTGTGTTTGTAAACAATGAAAATAAAGCCAATAAGATCAGTGCTTGTGGGAAATATATTATGAATTCTGAAATTGTTTTACATCTGAAAAAATAATGTCGCTCTATATTTGCAAAATTTAATTCCCGACGAAGCTTAGCTTGGTTAAGGGGATTTCTTATAGAAAATAATGTGGTGAAAAATAGCAAAAACAATAATTGATTGATTATGAAGAAGTCATCATCAACGACAAATCTGTTCTCAGATAAAATAGGAAAAACTAAAACTAAAACAACAATAGTGGGAGTTATTAAAAATAAAGATGTATTGTTTCTATATTCATCTAAAAGTTCCTTCTTAATTAAAAAATTATTAATAAACATTCAAATCAATCATTTCATAGTTATCTTCAAAAATATTTAATGAATCTTGAGAGGCTATAATATTGCTTTTATCTGCTTCGAATCTGCTTTTTAGCAGTTTCGTTAAAAGCTCTACTCCCTCTTTGTCTAGATAATTTAACGGTTCATCAATACATAGTATTTCTGGATCGATCATATTAGCTATGGCAAGCTCCGAACGCTTCACCATTCCACTTGAAAAATTTTTAACTAAATCATGCATGAAGCTGTGCATCCCATACTCTTTAAGGAGTTTTTGAATTTTATCTTCTTGCATTGCTTCTTGAGTAAAATAAAAACAGTTTTCCAGCAAAGATAAGTTTAAATTTAATGTTGGTTCATTGGAAATTTCTAATATTCGCATTTGCTCAGACTCGATAATTGAATTGAACGTATTTCCCTGAAAATTGTTTGAAATAAAACCTAATAGTGTAGATTTACCTACTCCGTTACCACCAATTATTTGATAGTTTTTATTGCTCTTAAGTGACAAATTAATATTATTTATAACAATATTATTTCCGTAACCAAGAGTTAGGTTTTTTACATTTAGGTAATTTATACTCACAAGATTATTGTATTGAGGATAGTTTTTTATAAACCTCAAAAGTTGTCATTACATCGTCTCTAGCAGTATGAGTTGGGCTAACTACATCGAAGTACTCAGCTAATGTCATTAATTTATGATTTTTAACTTTATTTCCAAGTTTCGACCTACTTATATTTAAAGTATCAATTGTTTGGTTTGGAAGTTCTTCTTTTAAAAAATAGTTCAAGAACTTTAAATCAAAATTGTCTATGTTGTGTCCAAGTAATACAGATTTTTCAATAAAGCTTAAGATGTCGCTAGATCTGTCCTCAATAGATGGTGAATTCTCAACTTTCTCATCAGTAATACCATGAATGTGCGAATTTTTAATTGAAATAGTAGGTTTAAAAAGTGAATAAAACTCATCAATAATTTCTTCATTTACAATCTTTAAAATAAATAGTTCAATAATTTCAGCTTCACCTGGTTCAAATCCAGTAGTCTCTATGTCAAGTATGCAAATGGAATTATCCATATTTCTTATTTTAGTAACTCCCACATTGAAATTGCGGCAGCAGTTGACGCATTTATGGAATCTACGTCGTTCAACGAATCTATTTTAAGTTTGGTACATTCAGTCTCATGCCATTTTTTGGAAATACCATATTGCTCAGAGCCAATAACCAATGCGAAATTATTTTCGGGTTGGAAATTATTAATAAGTTTTTCTGAATCTGGATCCATTAAAATAATTTGATAATTATGTTTTTTAAGAAGTTTAATTATATTTTCTGTGCTATCGCTCAGTAAATTTAGTGTGAACATGTGACCAATTGAAGCTCTGACAACATTTGGATTATAAAAATCAGTAATTTCATCACTACAAAATATATTCTCTATGCCTAAAGACTTGGCAGTTCTTATCATAGTTCCTAAGTTTCCAGGCTTCTCAATTTGATCTGCAATCAAAATTGGTCCTTCGACTGCATCTTCGCTAACCATTAAATTTTTCTGAATAAATAAAGAAATTATGCCATCAGGTCTGTCTCTATAGGAAACTGCTTCGAAGACCCTTTTAGTAAGGGTTACAATGCGAACATTCTTTTTATTAAACAGACTTATCAAGTCATAGTTGTTTTCTCCAATAAACAATTCTTCACATATGTAAAGCGTATCTATTTCGTAGTCAGATGAGATTAGTGACCTATTCTCTCTGTAACCTTCTGCTAAAGATTTATTCTCTGATTTTCTATTTTTATTTTTGGTAAGCGAGATTAAAAATTTCAATTCTGGATTAGTCAAAGAACTGATGGATTTATTTGGTGAAATATTCATTATGTATTAATTTTTTCCTTGTTGTATTCTTTTTTTTAACATTGGCTGATTTTTCTACTCCAGCAGTTACAAAACCTAATATTAAGTAATCATCTGGTATAGAGAGATAATTTTTAATATTATCTATATCCATATTATGGGAACCCAAGAACCCACTCTTAAGTCCAATTTCTTCAATGAGTAACATACAATTCATCATTGACGCTCCAGCATCAACAAACCAGTAAGGTATTGACCAGTCTTCTGAATTTGTTGCATGCTTTTTGTCTAACTGTCTGTATCTATCGTGATAAGCCTCAGTATTTATAATTATTAAAAACAGAGAAAGTGATTTTGAAATCCATTTTTCGAATCCTTTAGCAACATAGGAATCTTCATTTGAATATTTTGCAATAGTAATAATATTTTCTTTTTCTGAAATATGAACTATTTCTATTCCTCTGGAAAAACCTGCAGTCGGTATTTTAATTGCATGTTCTGCAACTTCTGAGAGTTGGGGAAATTCTAATTTACTTTCTTTATAGTTTCTAACAATTTTACGGTTTCTTAATAAGGATTGAAGAGTAGTTTCTTCACTGACCATGGCTATTTGTTTTTTATTGATTCCAGTACAGCATCTCCAACTTCAGAAGTTGTAAGACCCATTTTTCCAGCTGAAAGAGAGTCTAAGTTTTGTGCTGTAGCAATTATTGCATCTTCGATAGCTTGACCATAATCAGATTCACCTAATTGAGTGACCATCATTGAAGCAGCTGCAATGCAAGCAAGGGGATTGATAATATTTTTACCTGTATATTTAGGTGCAGAGCCACCAATAGGTTCAAACATAGATACGCCCTCTGGATTAATATTACCTCCAGCAGCTATTCCCATCCCACCCTGGATCATTGCTCCTAAATCAGTAATGATGTCTCCAAACATATTATCGGTAACTATAACGTCAAACCATTCTGGATTTTTTACCATCCACATACAAACTGCATCAACATGTCCATAATCTGTTTCTATTTCAGGGTAATCTTTTGCAATATCGTAAAATATCCGCTCCCACAAATCATGTGCATATGTCAAAACGTTGGTTTTTGCACATAGAGTAATTTTCTTTCTATTGTTATTTTTGGCATACTCAAAGGCATATAAAATGCATCGGTGGATAGCTTTGTATGTGTTTATTGACTCCTGAGTAGCAACTTCACTCTCTGTACCATAATGGATATATCCTCCAGCTCCAGCATAGAGGCCTTCAGTATTCTCACGGACTACAGTAAAATTTATATCTTCAGGTTTTTTATTCGCTAGGGGAGTCTCGACTCCCGGATATAAGACAACTGGACGCAAATTTATGTACTGATCAAATTCTTTTCTTAGCTTTAATAAGATTCCTTGTTCTAATATTCCAGGCTTTACATCAGGGTGTCCTATAGCTCCAAGAAGAATAGAATCACTGCTCCCAAGTTCTTCGATATCTTTATCAGTGACAAGCTCCTGTGTCTTTAAATATCTTTCTCCACCAAGATCATTTACAGTAAAGTTAAAATTAATTCCATAATCTGCTTGAGTTTTTTGTAGAACTTTTACAGCTTCATTGACTACTTCTGGACCTGTCCCATCACCTGCTAAAAGAGATATATTATATTCTTTCATTATCTATTAAGAGCATTTAAAAAGGATTCAACTGAACCCTGTACAACATCAGTTGATACTGCCCTACCTTGTTTCAAATTGTGACCATCATTTATTATTGTTACGATTTCAGCAGTAGCATCAGCTCCTTTGGTTATGCTTTCAACTCTATAATCAATAAGAGTCGCATCTGTTTCTAATATTTTTTTAACCGCTGTAAATGCTGCATGTATCATTCCATCTCCTTCAGCTTCCTCAGTCAACTCTTTGCCGTGAACATCTAGAGTAACTCTAGCAGATGCATATTGATCTTTGCTATTTACGGAAACTGATACTAATTTTATCTCTGAAGAAGATGTTTCAACTTGTCCCACAATTGCACGAAGTTCATTTTCAACAATTTCACCTTTTCTATCAGCTAGCTTCTTGAAAGTGTCAAAACTTGAATTAAATGCTTCCTCATCTAATTCTATATTCAATTTGTCTAATGCATCTTTAAATCCAGCACGTCCAGAATGCTTACCAAGGATAATCTTTGCCTCTTGACCAACAGAATCTGGAGTCATAATTTCATATGTCATACTATTTCTTAAATAGCCATGTTGATGTATTCCAGATTCATGACTAAATGCATTCTTCCCAACTACTGCTTTATTATATTGAACTGGATATCCCGTTAATTTTGATACCAGTCTTGAGGTTTCTAAGATTTCAGTTGTTTCGGCATTAATATCAACTCCATATTGATCCTGTCTAGTTTTCACCGCCATTATTATTTCCTCAGTAGAAGTATTACCAGCTCTTTCACCAATACCATTAATAGCACCTTCAATCTGTCTGGCTCCAGCTTTAATCGCTGTTAAAGAGTTTGCGACAGCAAGGCCTAAATCATTGTGACAATGGGTAGAAATAATAATATCTTCATTTTTACCTTTAACTTTATCGTAAACACCCTTGAGGAGCTCTAAGTAATCAGAAGGTGTGGCGTAGCCTACTGTGTCGGGAACATTAATGGTAGTCGCACCTTCTTCAACTGCTACTTTAAGTATCTCTATAAGAAAATCTTTATCAGTTCGTGTTGCATCTTGCGCTGAGAATTCAATATCATCACATAAATTTTTTGCATAACGTACTGACTCTTTTGCATCATGGAGGACTTCTTCTTTAGTTTTTCTTAGCATATGTTCCATGTGTATATCAGAGGTGGAAGTAAAGACGTGAATTCTTGATTTTTTAGCAACCTTGATAGCTTCCCATGCTTTTTCGATATCATCAGGAACACACCTGGCGAGAGAGGCTATTGTTGAATTTTGAATATTTTTAGCAATTAAGTTCACACCATCCCAATCGCCAGGGGATGATGCTGCAAATCCAGCTTCAATGACATCAACTTTCAATTTTTCTAATTGTTGAGCAATTAATAATTTTTCAGAGGGAGTAAGAGCTATCCCTGGACTCTGTTCACCATCTCTAAGAGTGGTGTCAAAAATAATAAGTTGATCTTCACTCATTTGTCTTTTTTAACATCCTTTGCGCTCAAGAATGGCATCATAGATCTAAGCTCTTTACCAACCGATTCAATTTGATGTTGCGAAGCCTCTTCTCTTTTTTGATTTAAAAAGGGAGAACCTTCTCTTGATTGAGCCATAAATTCTTTTGCAAATGAACCAGATTGAATTTCTTCAAGAACTTTTTTCATTTCTTTCTTTGTATCTTCATTTACAATACGTGGTCCCCTTGAAAAATCACCATATTCTGCAGTATCCGAAATTGAATGTCTCATCCACTCA
>CABXDM010000001.1 GCA_902510965.1 uncultured Candidatus Actinomarina sp. | reverse complement strand
CCCATCTGATAATTCTATTGGAAATTCATGCTCTTTATCAGAATATTTATGAATCTTAATAAAATTATTATTATGATTCACAAAAGCCGGTCCTATTACATCAAAAGCTCTTATCATTTTTTTAGCTGGGATTTACTGCTAAGAACTTCACTATATTTAAATCAATGGCTGATAGGGGAGCAGGATTCATTGATCTTGTTAAAAATAATATTGAAGACACTGAAGAATTAGATATTGCTGTAGATAATTTTACATCGATTATTGGGAGCTATATATCTGGCGATTTATAACACTTCTTACACTTTTCACTATATCTCAATTGGGCACTGCATTAGCCAATGAAATGGAACCAAATGAGTTGTCTACTGAATATTATATTTCGTATGATTTAGATAATGAATACCTGATGTATTCTAAAAATATTGATGAAAAGATAGCACCAGCTTCAATTACAAAAGCTGTAACGGCCTTAGTTTTACTGGATTATTTCGACATTAATGAGACTGTCACTGTAACTTTACCGGAGGGCTATCAATATAGCGGAAAAGTAGCTTATTTAGAATCTGGTATGTCTATAACAATAGAAGACTTACTAGAGTTTCTTCTGATTTATTCAGCAAATGATGCTGCTCACGTAGCCGCCATGGTTAGCACAGGATCCGTTGACTCATTTGTCAAGAAAATGAATGATAAAGCAAAAGCTTATGGAATGAATGACACCACATTCCAAAACCCGGATGGCTTAGATCAAGAAGGTCATTTAACGACTTTAAGAGACTTACTCAACATGTCTCTGAGATTTGTTGAAAATTATAAATTACTTAGCATAACAAGTAAGAACAGTTTTTCCTCAGATGTAACAGGTGTAGATAAAGTTTACTATTCAACTAATGAGCTGATAGGGGACGGATATATCGGTATTAAAACTGGTTGGACGTCTGAAGCAGGACTTACATTTATTGGGCTAAATTTAAACAACGATAGACAAATTTTAACAATAGTCAATAATTCCATAGTTGATAGTGCTAAATTGAATCATTTCAAAGATACTGAAATGCTGTATAAAAGCTCATACAATAATTATGGCAACCATGAAAGTTTTGATAGCTCGACTGAAGTTTATAAAATTATCAATCCAAATGAGAAATCCATCTCAGTAGCTAATGAATCCTGGGAGGACTTCGTAGACTTAAGAACTCAAATTAAAATAAGTTTTTCTCAGTATGTTGATGGTAGGTTAAATTTTAAAAATAATATTTCAAGTAGGGAAGTGAGGATTGACAAAAGTAGTTATGACGTTAAATGGGATTTTAAAATTTTAGAATTTTTTTCAGTATTTGCAAATTGAAAAGATAAATATCGACATACTAAACACCTACATCTTTAAATAATTATTAATGTTTAATTATGATTAATAAAATCGAAGTAGCTGTAAATAGTATCAGGCTTGAGGAAAATTCAGATACGCCTATCATGATTCTCTCTGACCCTCTTAGTAATAAAGTTTTACCTATTTGGATAGGGACTATAGAAGCTGTTTCAATTGCTTATGCTCAAGAGGGTGTCCTACATGAGAGACCCCAAACCCATGATTTAATCATTGATGTAATTGAGTCTCTAAATGCTGTTTTAAAAGAAGTTAGTATCTCAAATATTAAAGATAAAACGTATTACGCAGATTTGATACTTACAACTATAAATGGCGACATCTCTCTCACAGCTAGACCTAGTGACGCAATTGCCTTAGCATTGCGCTCAGAAGCCCCTATAACGGTTAATAAGGACGTTTTTGAGGCTAATTCAATCGATTTAATAAAAGATAAATCAGAGGATATAGAAGAGTTTAAGGAGTTTATTGACAACATAACGCCTGACGATTTTCTCTAAAACCTTGATAAAAAAAATAATTATAGTAGATTAACAATATGCAACAGGGATATACCGGTCCAGAGGTATGTAAAATAACTGGAATAACTTATAGACAATTAGATCATTGGACAACAAGTAAATTAATTTATGCTTCTATAAGAAATCTAAAAGGTTCTGGCTTCCATAGAATATATTCATTTCAAGACATTATCCAAATAAAACTTGTTAATAAACTACGGGAAGCTGGAGTAAGTCTTCAGAAAATAAGAATCGCATTAAAAAATATTGAAAACATTTTAGGTGATGATACACAGATCTCAGATGTTTCCATTTTTTCTGATGGTAAATCGATTTATGTCATCTCTGATAATGATCAAATGATAGACTTGCTTAAAAGTGGTCAAGCTGTTTTTGGAATATCACTAGGCCCTGTGCACACAGAAGCTGAAGCTGAGATTTTTTCTTTATACCCTGATAAAGTTTCTTCTCAAAACGCATGACATTCGCACATAACTCTGAGGAAGTTTTTGCAGAACACTTAGATTTATTTGGAATTGAATGGATATATGAACCAACAAGTTTTCCATTAAAGTGGGGTAGTGGTTCAATAAAAATGATGTTCACACCTGATTTTTTTATTCCTTCATTGGATACTTATGTTGAAATTACAACAATGAATCAAAACCTAATAACTAGGAAGTCGCAGAAAATTAAGAAAGCAAAAAAACTTTATCCAGATAAAAATTTTAAACTAATAAACGAAAAGGAATTCTATAACTTTCTAGAAATAGATAATCGCGACTTAGTTCAAAAAACTATAGCTAGCTGATTTAACAAGCAATTCTTCAGGATCCTTAACTCCAGCGATTTTAGCAACTTCAATTTCTTCTTTGATTGTTGTATTACTCATTAACCTATTATCAGTGTTTAAAGAAACTTGAAAACCTAGTTCTATTAATTCATTAATTGGGTGTTTTTCAGCAGTTTCATACATATTGGTATGGAGATTCGATGTAATGCAAACTTCTAATGGGATTTTGTTGTGTAAAATATACTCTGCGGTTTTTCCTATTTTATTATTTTGGATGTCTATATCTTCAATAATGCGTACACCATGACCTATCCTTTGAGCTCCATTATCCAATGCCTCCTGAATTGAAGCGACATCGTCACCTTCACCTGCATGAATAGTTATATTTATACCTGCATCAGCTATATTTTTGAAGGTTTTACTAAATAAACTAGGCCTGAAGTTTAATTCTGGCCCAGCTATGTCGAAACCAATAATTTTGTCAGAATTTGCCAGGGCAAGCTCTTCAACAAGTTTCACGTTTTCTGCATCATGTCTCATCCCACAGAGAATCAAACCACATTTCATACCAAAAGTGTTTTCTGCTTCTGCAAAACCTGTATTAATTGCACTAAGCACATCCTCAGGGGACAAGTGCTCATTTACTGAAAAGAAAGGGGCATATCTACTTTCATATAAAGTTATCCCATTGTTATGCATATCCTCAGCAGCTTCAAAAGCGATACGAACAAGGTTTTCATAAGATTGCATCAAAGCAATAGTGTGTGTGAAAGCTTCTAGGTATTCTTCAAGGGACGAACATTCTGATCGATCAAAAAATTTTGATGTATCATCAACGTCAATAAGTGGAGTGTAATTTAACTTAACGGCTAACTCTTTAGCTGTAGTGGGCCTCAGGCCTCCATCTAGATGATCGTGAAGAACTGCTTTATTCATAACGCAACATAATATATATTATAGGACATATTAATAATCTTTATTAAGACTATAGATTTCATTTAATACACTCTCCTTATGTGTGTATGGCAGCCAGTGACCAGCACCAGATATTTCCTTAATGTTAACAAGATCAGCTTCATTGGTTAGTCTTTCTAACATTTTTTCATTCAACAAGACTGCCATATCTTTTTCACCAAACATGAATGTTATTTCTTGGGAAACTTCATTGTTTATCCAATTTTTTGATATTTCAATGTTTTCATCTAAGTTTTTATACCATGAAATTGGCCCATAGAATCCATTAGCTTTGTAATGTGATGTAATACTTTCTATCTGAATGTCAGTGAGTGCATATTCATCGTGATTGATATCGTTAAATAATGATTGAATAGAGAGACTCACATTGACTTCCTTATTTTTTGTTCTATATGCTCCAAGTATTGAGTTCCTAATATTCTCATCCATTAAAATCGCAGCATTTTCCGGTTTTTGAAATGAAGTGATGTAATGATCGCCATCTTCATAATTAAGGGAACTGTACACTTTAGAACTTGGAAAAAGGGTACCACCACAGATTGATAAAAGTTTTTCTACATGAACTTTATTTCTTTTAACTAATGCCCAGGCAACTACTGTCCCCCAGTCGTGTCCTACTATTGTCAATTTGTTATTTAAATCTAGATTTTTTATCAAGATTTCTACATCATCGCATAATTTATCGATTGTAAAATCATTTGGTCTCATTTTCTTAGAGGAAGATAAAGGATAACCTCTCTGCTCAATAACCGTGGTTCGATAATCTTGATGATTTAGTGCACTGGTAATTTCATCCCACATGTACATATTTGAGGGAAACCCATGTAAAAATAATATATCCCTACCCTCACCTTGGGTGAGATAAGCTATGTCATAGGAACCATTTTTAAAATGTTTAATCATATGAGTTTATTCTTCCTAAAAACAACAACCGCTAAACATATAGCAAAAAATATCCACTGAAATGCATATCCAAGGTGAGGTGCTTGGTATTGATCTAAGGTATCGATACATGTTATTTCAGATCCACAATTTTGTGATAATTGTAGATAGTAATTTGGAAGTATTACTTCAGTTTCATTTTGAAGAAATATTTTATCGATTCTAAAAATATATTCAGATCCAGGTATGTCATCCTGACCAAATCTTGGTATTTCATCGTATGTATATAACATTCCAGTAAATGACATTTCAGTATCTAAATTATAATTATCAACATAAGCAGAGAGAGGAACCCACCCTCTGTTTATTAAAATATGCTCATTCATATCATTTTTAAAAATTGTTATTACATGGTATCCACTTACACCATTATTTACTCTAGACCTTAATAACCATGACTTTACAAACTGAAGTTTCCCCTGTGTGGTAATCAGTGAAAATTCATTACTAATATTTATTTGTGATATTAATACTTCTGTAGGTTCTTGTGGATACGATATTTGAGCAGATAGTTCTCTTTCTTCCAGGTAGCTTGTGAACTGCCAATATGACAGTGATGTAAATATAAAAACAAAAATTAGACCAAAATAAAAAAGATATTTATTTGGTAGATTATTTAGTCTATTTAACATTTGTCCATGCCGAATCTCCCCTACGAGGATCACCTTTAGCGAATAGTTGTTCCTCTAAACCGGTAACACAAACACCGCCAAAATACATATCATTTTTATTAGTAGTTATTTGCTCTGGGAATGAAAAATATGTATCTGGTTCGCAACGAATAGTGCCATCAATATTTACGTGGAACCGAGGTTTTTCAATTGCTTTAACCCAATCAGCTTTTAGTGAATAGTCATATAAGACCTGTGCTAGTGCCGAACTAATTCTATCAGCGCCTGGTGAACCGATTGTGAATATACCTTTGTGATTCTTAATAACTAAAGGGCTCATATTTGAGATTAATCGGTCCCCAGATGTTTCTCCTAAAAACCCCTGTGGATTGAGTTCAATTTCACCAAGTGAATTATTAAGAAACATACCTGTCTCCGAACATTGAACGCCAGAACCGTATCCACTTGAAAAGGTTAGTGAGAAATGATTATTTAATTCATCCGATGTGTTGACTTGAATTGTAGAACTAGATTGTGATATTTTGGATATTTCATTATCTATAAACGTAGTTCTATTTCCAAAGAACTCATAATGATTTTTTCTATCTTCATATACTTGCATTAAGTTTTCTTTAATCTTTATTTCATCACCAGCAAGTGCTTGTAAGTATTTCAAGACCATTAGTCCCCCTATAGAGGGTCCAGCATGACCAGTTAGCTCCAACCCTCGAAATTCTGTAGTAAATTTACTGTTCTCAATTAACCCATAGTTAACAAAATCATCCATAGTGGCATGACCACCCTCTTTTTGTACCGTTGATATAATTTCTTTACTAATGTCTCCATAATAAAAATCACTAAAACCTTCATTCGCCATATGGCTGAGGCTATCGGATAATTTTGATAGAACCACTACCCCATTCTCTAAATCGTTAAATACACTTTGCAGTGTACTTTTGGATGTAGGATGCCACATAAACAATGGCTCAAGTGAATGAATTAAGTAATCTTTAGATGGCTGAGGTAACAAAAATCCATTTTTAGCTAATTCAATTGGGTATTCAAAAAGTTTTTCGAGTGGGATACTGCCAAATCTTGTATGGATTAGTTCTAGAATTTTATAAATCCCTGGAATTGCAAACGTATTGCCCCCTTTACAAGTTTCGACGTAACCACCATATGACATTGAAATTTTATGTTCCTCGTGATCATTACCATTAAAATTTTTTGGAGAAACAAAATATCCATCAACAGTATTAGTACTGCCATTTCCACCATCATAGTAAGTAAGCAACCCACCAGCTGTAGGAGAAACGACTCCTAGATCAGTAACCATAGAGGTTATAACACTCGTTATCATTACATCTGCTGCATTTGGTGATAAGTCTTTAATTGCTTCAGCAGCTTGAATGGAGTAAAGCGATGTAGATGATAATGAAACTTTCACACAAACAATTGTAGTTTATAGAACTGATATGCAAAAATATATATATGCAACCTGAAATAACAAAATTTAACGATAGCGTCTACCAAATTGATGTACTCATGGAAAACAAACCTGGGAGAATGTCATGTTACTACATAGACTCATCAGATCCTATACTCATTGAAGTAGGTCCATCTAACTCTTTTCCTTTTCTGGTCTCAGCATTAAATAGCCTAGGGATAGAAAATGTAAACAGGTCGGCAATAACACATCTGCACCTTGACCACGTAGGGGGTATTGGTCATGTGGTAGAAAAATATAAAAATCATTTTGTATATATTCATGAACTTGGATTAAAACATCTTCCAAACCCTGAAAAATTATGGAATGCAGTAGCTGCAATTTATACAGAGGATTGGTTGACAGAAAACTGGGGCAAGATTAAACCGACTCCTATTGAAAATATAAAAATACTTAATGATGGTTTTAGCTTTGATTTAGGGAATAATAGAAAACTATCCTCTATTTATAGTCCTGGTCACGCAAAGCACCACTTTAGTTTTTATGATTCATTATCAAAAACTATATTTATGGGTGATACCCTTGGGTTAATTTATCCACATGGTGACTTTGTACAACCAAATCTCCCACCTCCTGATTTCAATAGAGATGTACTAATTAAAACACTTGAAGACATAAGCAAACTCGAACTTAATTACATTGGTATCGCTCACTTTGGAATTCATGAAAACCCTTATAAGTTAATTGATGATGCGATTAATAGTATTGATAAATGGGTTAATTTTGTTAAAGACATACCTGAACTTTCTAATCAGGAAGCTGCTAAAAAATTAAAAGAATGGGTAACTCAAAATTATAAAGCATTAAAAATTGATGATCAAACTATTTCAAACTATATGCAAAATTCTAATTTTGAAATGCAGATTTGGGGTTTAAGGAATAGTCTTATATAGATTGTTTTTGGATCATTTTCTTTATAAAGAAAAGAACTGGTGCAGCAAGAAATTCTGGTGGATACGCAAGTACTGTAAAAGGCGTAATCGATAGTCCATCAGCAATAATCGAGATAATCCTCATAGTTGATATAAAAATAGAAAGTACTATAAACGTATCAATGTATTTCAAATCGTTTGAACCTAGATACATAAAACAAATATAAATTGCGTATAGATAAAGAACACTTGGATAAGTTATAAAATTACTACTGCCATGATTTATTCCAGGAAACAGATCATAAAAATCATAAGCAAAAGACCTTGAGAAGTTAAGTATGATAAATAAACCTGCCAAGCCAACGATTGCAAAAATCATAAAAAATCTAAGAAATTTATTGTAATCAATATTTTTCATAAACAGATTATAGATTATTTCTAAATATAAAGAAAAACCCCTAGTTTCCTAGGGGCTCTTCAATAAAAGTCGGCAGTGTCCTACTCTCCCAGGGGGTTGCCCCCCAAGTACCATCGGCGCTAATTGGCTTAACTTCCGTGTTCGGAATGGGAACGGGTGTATCCCAATTGCTATCACCACCGTAATAATCAACTTCTTAAAAATTCTATAGCAAGCGTTCTTGTTCAGTATTCAGTTCAAGCCCTCGACTTATTAGTATCAGTCAGCTACATACATTACTGTAATTACACTTCTGACCTATCAACCTCATGTTCTATAAGGAGTCTTAATCGGTTAACCCGATGAGAAATCTTATCTTAGAAGGGGCTTCGCACTTAGATGCTTTCAGCGCTTATCCCGTCCGATCGTAGCTAACCAGCGGTGCTCTTGGCAGAACAACTGGCACACCAGCGGATCGTTCATCCCGGTCCTCTCGTACTAGGGACAACTTTCTTCAAATTTCTTACGTGCGCGACGGATAGGGACCGAACTGTCTCACGACGTTCTGAACCCAGCTCGCGTTCCTCTTTAATAGGCGAACAGCCTAACCCTTGGGACCTGCTCCAGCCCCAGGATGAGAAGAGCCGACATCGAGGTGCCAAACACCCCCGTCGATATGGACTCTTGGGGGGTATAAGCCTGTTATCCCCGGAGTACCTTTTAGCCGATGAGCCATGGCGCACCCACATGCAACCATGGGATCACTAGTTCCTACTTTCGTACCTGCTCCACTTGTTTGTGTCACAGTCAAGCCACCTTTTGCACTTACACTCGATGCGTGATTGCCGTCCACGCTGAGGTGACCTTAGAGCGCCTCCGTTACTTTTTAGGAGGCCACCGCCCCAGTGAAACTGCCCACCAGACAATGTCCCTGATCCGGATAACGGATCTAGGTTAGAAGGTCAATATGGATTAAGTGGTATCTCAAGGTCGACTCAATAACAGCTAGCGCCATTATTTCATAGTCTCCCACTTATCCTGCATAATGCATACAAACATTCAATATCAAGTTGCAGTAAAGGTTCCGGGGTCTTTCCGTCCTGTCGCGCATAGTGAGCATCTTTACTCACATTGCAATTTCGCCGAGTCTCTGGTTGAGACAGTACTCAAATCGTTACACCATTCGTGCAGGTCGGAACTTACCCGACAAGGAATTTCGCTACCTTAGGACCGTTATAGTTACGGCCGCCGTTTACTGGGGCTTAATTTCAAAGCTTCGCCGAAGCTAACCTATCCACTTAACCTTCCAGCACCGGGCAGGTGTCAGAGGGTATACGTTGTATTCGAACTTTGCACCCTCCTGTGTTTTTGATAAACAGTCGCTTGAGTCTGATCACTGCGGCCCGTTCAAGCTAATGAAGTTAATCACTCACTTTACTGGGGCGTTCCTTCTTCCGAAGTTACGGAACTATTTTGCCGAGTTCCTTAACCAGAGTTCTCTCGCTCGCCTTAGTATTCTCTACTTGTCCACCTGTGTCGGTTTGGGGTACGGGCACTATATAAACTAACTAGAAGGTTTTCTTGGAAGTATGGAATCAATGACTTCGCCTAAAAGCGGCTCGGCATCATGTCTCAGGTTTCATGATCGATGGATTTACCTGTCGATCACCCTACGCATTTACCCCAGGTCAACCATCGCCTGGGCTCATTTATCCTTCTCCGTCACTCCATTGCTAATCTAATAATATGTGGGTCGGTAGGCCCGAAGGCTTTCCTTAGCGACATATATTCGATTTTGGCGCTTATATAGTGGTACAGAAATATCAATCTGTTATCCATCGGCTACGTCTCTCGACCTCGTCTTAGGTCCCGACTAACCCTGGGCGGACGAACCTTCCCCAGGAACCCTTGGACATTCGGCGGAAGAGATTCTCACTCTTCCTTCGCTACTCATGCCAACATTCTCACTTGTATGGTCTCCACAACTAACTCTCGTTGCTGCTTCATTGCCCATACAACGCTCTCCTACCCATCATATTTCCTGGATCGAAATCTGGATTAATAATATGATGACAAAGCTTCGGCTGTATATTTAGCCCCGTTACATCTTCCGCGCGAAAACATTCGACCAGTGAGCTGTTACGCACTCTTTAAAGGAATGGCTGCTTCTAAGCCAACCTCCTGGCTGTCTGAACACTTTCACATCGTTTCACACTTAATATACAATTAGGGGCCTTAGCTGTTGTTCTGGGTTGTTTCCCTCTCGTCCGTGGAGCTTATCCCCCACGGGCTCACTGCTATATTTAAACACTTTGGCATTCGGAGTTTGACTGAGTTTGGTAAGCTTGTTGGCCCCCTAGATCAATCAGTGCTCTACCTCCAAAGCGCAACATATAACGCTGTCCCTAAAGACATTTCGGAGAGAACCAGCTATCACCAAGTTTGATTGGCCTTTCACCCCTATCCACAAGTCATCCCCTGATTTTGCAACATCAGTGGGTTCGGGCCTTCACAAAGTCTTACCTTTGCTTCACCCTGCTCATGGATAGATCACTTGGCTTCGGGTCTATCGCATACGACTAAACGCTCTATTAAAACTCGCTTTCGCTGCGGCTACGGATTTACTCCTTAACCTTGCCATATACGGATAACTCGTTGGCTCATTCTTCAAAAGGCAGGCAGTCAGGATATAAATATCCCTCCTACTGCTTGTAAGCTAATGGTTTCAGGTACTATTTCACTCCCCTCGCCGGGGTTCTTTTCACCTTTCCCTCACGGTACTTGTTCACTATCGGTCGCTGGTTGTACTTAGCCTTACGAGGTGGTCCTCGCAGATTCACAAGGAATATCCTCCTTGTTACTTGGGGTGACTCTAATAAGTTATAAAGTTTTCGAATACATGACTATTACATTCTGTGGTTTACCTTCCCAGGCAATTTTTCTAACTTTATATTTTGTAACTTATCGAAAGATCTGATGCTCTTTCTAAGAGGCCCCGCAACACCGACTAAACAATAACATCAGTCTTGACATTTAATCGGTTTAGGCTCTTCCCGTTTCGCTCGCCACTACTCAGGGAGTCGCTTTTGCTTTCCTTTCCTCTAGGTACTGAGATGTTTCACTTCCCCTAGTTCCCTCTACCTACCCTATATATTCAGGTAGGAGTAATTTATTAAAATAAATTGGGTTTCCCCATTCAGAAATCCACGGATCAAAGCTTGTTTGACAGCTCCCCGTGGCATATCGCAGCCTTCCACGTCTTTCATCGGCTTCCAGCGCCAAGGCATCCACCATTAGCCCTTAGTAGCTTGAACTATATGAATACTTTGCAATTGCGCTTGCTATACAATTTTCAAAAAGCCAAAAAGACTTTTTCACAGCTGAGTAGAAATATCAGTCTATACAGACAACCAGTGATTGACCTTAGAAAATTTATCACAAGTGATAAAAGTTCTATTCTCCTTAGAAAGGAGGTGATCCAGCCGCACGTTCCCGTACGGCTACCTTGTTACGACTTAGTCCCAGTTACCAACCCTACGTTCGACAGCTTCTTCCCCAAAGGGTTAGACCACTGGCTTCGCGTATTGCCGACTTCCGTGACTTGACGGGCGGTGTGTACAAACCCCGAGAACGTATTCACCGCAACTTTGCTGATTTGCGATTACTAGCGACTCCAACTTCAAGGAGTCGAGTTGCAGACTCCTATCCGAACTGAGACAAGCTTTAAGAGATTTGCTCCACCTCGCGGTATTGCGACTCGTTGTACTTGCCATTGTAGCATGCGTGCAGCCCTGGACATAAGGGGCATGATGACTTGACGTCGTCCCCACCTTCCTCCGGTTTATCACCGGCAGTCTCCTATGAGTCCCCAACATTACTTGCTGGCAACATAGGACAGGGGTTGCGCTCGTTGCGGGACTTAACCCAACATCTCACGACACGAGCTGACGACAGCCATGCACCACCTGTATAGGGCGCTTACGCACACTGGATTTCTCCAGTTTTTCCCTATATGTCAAGTCCAGGTAAGGTTCTACGGGTATCATCGAATTAAGCCGCATGCTCCGCCGCTTGTGCGGGGTCCCGTCAATTCCTTTGAGTTTTAGTCTTGCGACCGTACTCCCCAGGCGGGATACTTAACGCGTTAGCTACGATACAGAAACCGTCAATCCAGTTCCTACATCTAGTATCCATCGTTTACAGCTAGGACTACCAGGGTATCTAATCCTGTTTGCTCCCCTAGCTTTCGCTCCTCAGCGTCGATCACGGTCCAGTGAACTGCCTTCGCAATTGGTGTTCCTCCGAATATCTACGCATTTCACCGCTACACTCGGAATTCCATTCACCTCTACCGTATCCTAGTCACAACAGTATCGATCGACATTTTAGGGTTGAGCCCTAAACTTTTACGACCGACTTGTTGAACCGCCTACGAGCTCTTTACGCCCAATAAATCCGGACAACGCTTGACCCCTATGTATTACCGCGGCTGCTGGCACATAGTTGGCCGGGTCTTCTTGTGGAGGTACCGTCATTTTCTTCCCTCCTGAAAGTGGTTTACAATCCTAGAACCGTCATCCCACACGCGGTGTCGCTGTGTCAAGCTTTCGCTCATTGCACAATATTCCCTGCTGCAGCCTCCCGTAGGAGTCTGGGCCGTGTCTCAGTCCCAGTGTGGCTGATCGTCCTCTCAGACCAGCTATCCGTCGTAGCCTTGGTAGGCTTTTACCCCACCAACTAGCTGATAGAACGCGAGCTCATCTTAGTTCGGCTGACCTTTCCTTAAAACTTCATGTGAAAAAATAAGAATATCCGGTATTAATCCGAGTTTCCTCGGGCTATCCCAGTAACTAAGGTAGATTGCTCACGCGTTACTCACCCGTTCGCCGCTCAGTCATTTCTAGTAGTAAACTACCAAAAAGCTTCGCTCAACTTGCATGCATAAGGCGCACCGCCAGCGTTCGTCCTGAGCCAGGATCAAACTCTCCAACAAAATCTTTGAATTTTAATCTGACCAAAGAATCAACATGGGTTTTATCCCATATTATGGTTTTTAAACCATCACTAACTCTTAATAAAAAGAACTAGCCATCAACTTTTAACTTAAAAGTTGACAAAAAAAGAGTGCTAGAAAATTAATTCTGCACTACCGGCGTTCATACTCTACTCAGTTGTCAAAAAGCCAAATTTCGTAATTTAAGAGTAACACCTTCTTGTTTAAAGAGGGTATTATTTTTTATTTATTCTTAAAAATTTTCTTTTACCAATCTGTAGGATTTTTCCATCTAATTGTGCGGCTGATATGTCCAATTCAATATATTTAACATTGTCAATTTTAAAACCACCTGAGGCAATAATACGTCGAGCTTCAGAATTGGAGCTAGTAATATCATTTTCTGTTAATAAATTCGGTAAGTGTACTTCCCCATCAGATATGTATGCATCTGGAATTACATCTGGAATATTTTTATTAATAGTTATATCATTAAAACTTTGCTCAGCTTGAGTAGAGAGAGTTTCATCGTAGAGTTCATTAGTTATAATTTTTCCAAGGCTTTTCTTAACATCAAATGGATTCATTTTTTCGTCTGCAACAAGAGATCTAGTTTCTTCGATTTCGTCTAATTCTAAATCTGAAAGCATTAGAAAATAATCCCACATGACTTCATCAGGAATACTCATAATTTTCCCATAAATATTATTTGCTGATTCAGTTACTGAAATATAATTATTCAAAGACTGAGACATTTTTTTCTTACCATCGGTTCCGACTAAAAGTGGGAATGTAATAGCAACTTGGGGACTGATATTATAAAACTTTTGTATCTCCCTGCCTAACATAAGATTCCAGAGTTGATCATTGCCACCAATTTCGATGTCTGCTTTAACAGCTACTGAATCATAACCTTGAAATAACGGATAAAAGAATTCAAGTAGGGATATTGGATTTTTAGAATCGTATCTTTTTGAAAAATCTTCACGCTCTAACATTTGTGCAAGTGTTGTTGAAGACGCAAGGTTCATCATTTCTGAAATAGTTAATTTAGAAAGCCATTCCTTATTAGAAACTATTTCAAGGTTATCAGAATGTAGAATTGATTTAATTATTGGTAGTACGCCTTTTGCATTTATATCAATTTCATTTTCCTCTAAAACAGATCGTGTTTCTGATTTTCCAGATGGGTCACCGACTTGTGCAGTAAATTCACCTAGTATCAATACTGCAGTGTGACCATATTCTTGGAATTTTCTTAATGCTCTTAAAATTGCATACCAACCTAGTGTTACATCTGGAGCTGTTGGATCGACACCTAGCTTAACTCTTAGTTTCTTTTTAGATTTTAGTAAATCTTCATAATCAGCAAGTGGATTAATTACAGAAGATCTGTCTTCAATATATTTCATTTTTGCACCAAAGAATATCGCCAAAGATTTTTATCTTTAGGTTTTGCGTTTTTTCTTTGAGTAGCAATAGCTCTATCAACCGGATGTATACGAGGAGCTAGATTAAGGGACCCAAAAAATAAATCTTCGCCATCATTGACTAAATCTATACCGAGTCCTTTAGTTATATTTCCAGGACCTGTCACTTTATTAGTTTTCATTTTAACTTTTCGTCTCGACTCAACGTAACTTTTACCCAAAAGTACTTCACCTGAACGTATTAATACTGCTTCACACGAACCTTTTTTAGAAGTTAATAAATACAAACTTCTGTTCTCTCCATATGATTTGAGTACAAGAATATGAGGTGGACCCTTTGGTAAAGATTCAGGAAATTTTCTGTTAAACATATTAACGAGTGACATTGGATCTGTTTTTTGTCGACCAAAAGCTTCTGTTTCAGTGATCATAATTTCAGTAAATTTACTTTTATAATTAGTTGAAAGTCTCATACCAAGAATATCAACTGCAACTTTTGATGACTTCTGAGAAAGCATTTGGTAAACTCTGTTGTTTAAACCAGTTGTTTCGACCATTTAGTTTCCCTTATTTAGTTTTATTGAGAACTTATTTTCAAGCACATCAACTACCTGATTAAGTATATCTGTTACCTCTTCTTCGCTATAAGTTTTTGAATAACTTCTCGTATTTATTCTAATTCCTAAATTCCTACTTTTCTCATTCTTGAAATCATCAAAAATAGTTATTACATTTTCATTGTTAATTAAGAATTTTTCAACTTCCTGTATTAATTCACTTGCAGCAAATGCATCTGGAACCATAAAAGATAAGTCAAACTTTACGTAAGGATACGGAGATAATGGGGAATAAATTATATTAATTAAATCTTCGGAACTAATTGAAGTTAGATCAATACTAAAAAGGAATATGGAATTATTTAGTTCATAAGACTTTTCTAATTGTGAAGCTAGTTGGCCAAGATGTCCTATAACTTTATTATTTTTTAATATAAGGAATGATAAGTTTTGATGAAATCCAGGTTTGTGAATTTGTTTTAATTCTATTTTGCCAAAACAATCTATTAAAATTTGCTTAGCAAAATATATATCATTAATAGTAGGGTCTTGTCTCGTGTCAGAATTCGTTAATTTAGATGGTATTAATGCTGATAAGGAATATATTTGATTAGGAATGGAATCAAAATTTTGATGTTCTCCAGCATCAAATATATTGTTAATTTCAAAAAACATTTCAGATTGATTGTTCTGTTCAATATTATTTTTATACACCTCAATTAATGAAGGGTGTAAGCTTGTTCTCAAAAACTTATTTGTTTGATCGATAGGATTGTTTATTTCCACACTCTTTTTTTCAGGAGTAAAAATTTGGTTTATCTCTTGTGAAACAAAAGAAAGTGTCTGTATCTCATACATATTCATTGCAATGAGTTTATCGGTGAGGCTCCTTTTGAGATGCCAATATTCACCTAGATTATTTTTATTATTACCAATTGGTAACGTACTCTCAAAATTATTGAAACCATAATGTTTAGCGAATTCTTCAATTAAATCTATAGGTCTTTCTAAATCATAACGCCAACTAGGTGATTGAAATACAATATCGTTGTCAGTTAATGTGTAATTAATTCCTAAATACTCAAGCATATTTTCAATAAAATCATTTTCTAGTTTTATACCCAATATTTTATATATTTCATTTCTACTAAAACTTACATCAACCATAGAAAACTGTTGCTTTGAATCTACAACAGGCGAAGAGTAGGTAATATGTTGATCTTGTTGAAATATGTTTATGAATCGGTTTAGTCCCAGTAATTGAAATTGGTGATCAATTCCTCTTTCAAACCTAATAGAAGCATCTGAAATTAAATTAAGTTTTCTCGATGTGTTCATTATTGATACTTTATCGAAATATGCACTCTCAATTAAAAGATTGTTTGTTTCTTGTGTTACTTCTGTTTCAAGTCCACCCATTACCCCTGCAAGAGCAATAGGTTTATCATCAGCAGTGATAATAAGATCATTTTTAGATAATTGACGATTTTGGTTATCGAGAGTTAATAACGTTTCATCTTGTTTCGCATACCTAACCGAAATTTTGCCAAATAATTTATCTCTATCAAAAGCATGGAGTGGTTGTCCTATGTCGTAAAGTACATAATTGGTGTAATCAACTACATTATTAATTATCCTTGTACCAACCTGTGAAAGTCTATACTTTGTATTAAAGTTTGAATCCTTAATTTTTATATTTTCAATTTCGATACCTGCATAAGTATTACATTCCTTGATAGTTCCACTACTTAAAGAAAGGATGCTTTCAATAGATGGGTTTAGTTGTGATGAGTTATCTAGAAGTGGCTTTTTAAAATAATGTGAAAGTTCACGAGCAACACCTAGATGAGACATGCAGTCTCCCCTATTAGGTGTAACACCAATTTCCCATACAATATCATTTTGTGGATAAATAGTAGAAAAATCAGTACCAGGTTTAACATCGTCATCTAGTAACAAGATTCCGGAATTATCTTCCCAAAGATCTAACTCTGTTGCTGAACATATCATGCCGTTTGACTCAACGCCTCTAATATCTCTTTTATCGATTAAAAAAGCGTCTTTGATTTCTGATTTAGGTAAAGCTACCGGAACGACTGCACCAACATCAAAGTTAAAAGCACCACATACTATTTCAAAGACATTATTTCCTGTATCAACTTTTGTTACTCGAACTTTATCAGCATTTGGATGAGGATAAATTTCAAGGACTTTGCCAACAACAATATTTTTATAGTTAGGTTTAATATCGATTCTTGATTCTATTTCGAAACCAAGACTTTCGAGTGCTAAAGACAATTCATCACCATTGATTTTGTCTATATCAACCCAATCATTCAACCATGATTTAAGTACTTTCATTAAAACTGTTCCAAAAATCTCAAATCATTTTCATAAAAGTTTTTAATGTGGTCAATTCCATATCTCAGCATAGCTAATCTTTCTACGCCTACTCCGAATGCGAAACCTTGAGTGGTACTTGGGTATTCTACATTTTGAAATACATTTGGGTCAACCATTCCACAACCTAAAATTTCTAACCATTCTCCATCTTTCCAACTGACGAGTACTTCAGCAGAGGGTTCAGTGAAGGGGAAAAAATGTGGGATGAATTTAGTCTGTACATTTTTTCCAAAAAATTCTTTTACGAAATACTCAAGGGTACCTTTCAAGTCTGAAAATGTAATACCATCATCAACAGCCAGACCTTCGATTTGGTGGAATACTGGGGAGTGCGTTGCATCTAGTTGATCTGATCTATAAACCCTTCCAGGTGCAACTATGTACACAGGAGGTTTGTTATCTTGCATATGCCGTACTTGAACGGTACTAGTTTGAGTCCTTAGTAGATTTTTTAAATCTTTATCTAAATATAAGGTATCAGATTCATACCTAGCAGGATGCCAATCTGGAGTATTAAGAGCATCAAAGTTATGCCAGGATGTTTCAGCTTCTGGGCCATGGGCTACTGTATAACCAAGAGAAGCAAAAATATCTACTACCTCTTCCATTACATTTGTAAGTATATGTTTCCTTGTACCTTTTTTAGAAAACCAATCTAAAGAGATATCAGGATTTTCAGATTTTTCTTTTTCCGTAAAATAAGATTTCTCAAAGTCAACTTTGAAACTCTCTAATTTTTTAGAAACCTTATCAGCAAAATCTTTTAATAGTGCACCATATTTCTTTTTATCATCATTACTTAAAGATGCTAGTTTTGCTCTTTCTTCAGAAAGAACTGATCCTTTACCTAAATACTCTTTTTCTATTTGAGTGAGTTCAGAAACATCTACTACGTCTTCAAGGCTAAGTATGAATGATGCAAAGATCTTATCTAAATTAACTTCAGCCATTTAAGTTATCTTTAGCAACATCTACTAATTTTTTAAAACCTTTTGGATCATTTATAGCAATATCTGCAAGAATTTTTCTATCAACTTTTATATCTGCTTTGTTTAAACCATTTATAAATTTGGAATATGATAAGTCGTGTAATCGTGCTGCAGCATTTATACGACTAATCCAAAGTTTTCTGAAATCACCTTTTTTATCTTTTCTATGAGTGAAAGAATCAGCACCTGCATGCATTACCTGTTCTTTAGCTGCACGTAGGGTTCTACTTCTAGCTCCGGTATAACCCTTTGCTTGCTTCATAGTCTTTCTTCTTGATTTTTTACTATTTACAGATCTTTTAATTCTGACCATTTAACTCAACAACTTTCTCAATTTTTTACTATCACCTTTAGATGCTTCGACATCTCTTTTTAATCTTCCCCAGGTGTTACTTCCTTTTGCTAATTTGTAATGAGAAGTATGAGCTCTACGTCTCATAAATTTCCCAGTACCAGTAACACGAACTCTTTTGGATGAGCTTTTGTGTGTTTTATGTTTCATTTTCTACCTCCATTTGGTGCTAACACCATAGTTAATGACCTTCCATCAGGACGAGATGTTGATTCCACTTCAGCAACTTCGCTAAGTTCATCCTTCAGTTTATCTAATATTCTTTGTCCAAATTCAGGATGCTCTGCTTCTCTTCCTCTAAATCTCATTGTGAATTTTACCTTATCACCATCTCTTAAGAATTTTCTAGATTGATTTAATTTGATATTGTAGTCATTCGTATCGATTTTCGGCTTAAGTTGAACTTCTTTGACGCTTATCTTAACTTGATTTTTTCTTGATTCTTTTGCTTTTTGAGAAAGCTCATACTTATATTTACCATAATCCATTAATCGAGCAACTGGTGGTTTGCTTTCAGGAGATACCTCCACAAGATCTAACCCAAGTTCCTCAGCTACAATAATTGCTTTTTTTAATTCTAAAACTCCAACTTGTACGCCATCAGGAGCAATAACTAATAACTCCTTTGACCTAATGTCTTCGTTTATCTTAAGTTCTGGTATAACTTTCTCCTCTCAATAAAAAAAACAGCACGAAGCTGTTAATTTACCATACTATTTTTCACAGTAGGTGGAACTTTGTTCGCTTGATTTTAATTATATACTATTAAAAAGTATATCAACTAAAAATATCTTTTAATGCCAATGCAGCTTCTATACCTTTATTGTTGCCATCCTCACAGCGTTTTGCCGCCTGTTCAAGATTATGGACGTTCAATATACAATTGGCAATGTAGACTTCTTTGTTGATTGTAAGATCCATGAGTCCATTCGCAACAGCTGAAGAAATATATTCGTAATGATCTGTATCACCCTTACAAATAATACCTATGACAATAAATTTATCATAAGTTGCAGTTAAGGAATTGACTTTGTAGACAATATCCCATGCACCTTTCACGCTAAACGTCTCATATTCAAAGTCACCATCTAAGCTTGAGGTTGCACCGGCAAGAAGTTTTTTAGTGTATTCTCCGTAATAATCAGCATTTATTATTGCTACCTTATTCTTCATCGTAATTATGCCCCATCTTATTTTTTTTGGTTTGTAAATATTCTGTATTGTTCTCTGTGATTTTACCTAAAAGAGGTGTCCTTTTTATAATATTTAACCCAAAACCTTCTAATCCAGCCCTCTTAGATGGATTATTGGTTAGTAAGTTCATATTTGTTATACCAAGTTCTCTTAATATAAGCGCACCAGTTCCATAATCTCTTTGATCCATTTGGAAACCTAATTCAAGGTTTGCATCTACAGTGTCGCTCCCCTCATCCTGAAGAGAATAAGCTTTGATCTTATTTCCTAGACCGATTCCTCTACCTTCGTGACCACGAACATAAAGAATAACTCCAGATTCATTTTCTACAATTTTTTTAAAAGCAGCTTCAAGTTGATAACCACAATCACATTTTTTCGAAAATAAAACATCACCAGTGAGACACTCTGAATGTACCCTAACCATCGTTGCATCTTCTGATAAATAATCACCGTATGTCATAGCAATATGTTCTGTATTATCATTATTATCTTTATACACATGTGCGTCAAAATCACCATGTTCAGTTGGTACTTTAGATTTTGATATAAAAGATACTGGGGTCTTTGTCTCAAGTCGATATTCGATGAGATCTTTAATTGTACCTATTGGTAAATTATGTTTTTCTGCAAATAATTCAAGGTCTTCGAGTCTAGCCATTGAGCCATCATCATTTATAATCTCACAAATAACTGCGACTGGATAGTGATCAGATATTTTACATAAATCTACTGCAGCTTCTGTATGTCCAGCTCTTCTTAATACTCCTCCGTCCATAGATTGCAGCGGGAAAATATGTCCTGGAATACTAAAATTTTCTCTTGTGGCATCTTTATTTGTAAGACCAATTATTGTTTTATATCTATCTTCGGCAGAAATTCCTGTTGTGACACCTTCACCTTTAAGATCAACTGAGGCAGTAAATTGAGTTTCCATTTCATTATTAACTCCTTCCATCAGAGAAAGTTTTAAATTAGAAGCAATTTCGGATGAAATTGGTGCACATACTAAACCTTTTGCATGAGTAATCATAAAATTGATATGTTCAGGTGTTAAGTTTTTAGATGAGATTACTAAATCGCCTTCATTTTCTCTGTCTTCATCATCAATTAAAATAATCATCTCACCATTTTTAAACTGAGAAATAATATCTTTAATGTCACTTATCATTAAGAGCTCTTTCAACATATTTTGCCATAATGTCAAATTCTACATTCACTGGTGAATCAACTTTAAGATTATTAAAATTTGTACGGTCATATGTTTCACGAATGATTGCAACAGAAAACGTATCAACACTAGGACTAACTACTGTAAGAGACACCCCATTAATTGTTATTGAACCTTTATCAACTATGTATTTATAACTATTATTAGAAAAAAAGAAATTCCAAAGATCGTCAGATACCTGTTCAATATTTGAAACCGTTGTAATGGTGTCAACGTGCCCTTGTACAATGTGTCCACTCAGAAAAGTTTCCATAGTAAGTGGTAGTTCAAGATTAATGTGATCACCGCTGGAATAGTTATTTATAATTGATCGTGTAATTGACTCCTTAGAAACCTGGAAAATGAGGCTACTATCATCGTAACCCCTTAATGTTAAACAGACGCCATCAACAGCAATACTGGTTCCTAATTCATGATTTATAAATTTATCAGAATTTGGCGAAATAATTAAATTTTCTCCATCTAGAGATTTAACAACTCCTACACTTTGTATTATTCCAGTAAACATTAATTTCTAGTATAAGTAGTTAATAAATTATCTAAAAGTTGATATTTGTTATTCATATGATAGTTTTTATCGATTTCAGCTCTGTAATTATGACCTATATGAATTCCATTTTCTATGTTTAAATTACTCTTAAATTCATATATAGAGTCGATTTTGTGATCTCGTAAAAAAGAACCCAGAATACCCTTGCCACCTTCAATAAAAATATTTCTAAACTTTCTTTCAAGAAAATATTCTTCAACATCACTAAGTGAACTTGTGTCACAGTATGTATTATTTTCTCGAGATGGCATGCTACTTAAGAAAGTAAAGGTTGGATATTTTTTCATTGCAGATTCGATATTTTCAGTTGACCCTCCCCACATAATAATTGGTTCGGGATTATGATCGATATTATTAATTCCTGGAATACGTACATTAAGTTTTGGATCATCATTAAGTAGAGTATTTTTACCAATAACAATACAGTCTGCGGTTGCTCTTAAATAGTGAACAATACTCAATGATATTTCATTTGTAATGTACCTTGAATCAGAAGCGTCATTAGTAATGTAATCATTTTTAGACATTCCAATTTTTAATAGATAGTGGATATCTTTTAATTTCTTATGTGTATTTTCGTAGTAGGGATTAAGAATGTTATTGGCATTTGATTCTATCTGTACAGATATATTATTATCTTTTAATAGTGAAACGCTCCTACCATTCGTTCTAATATCAAGATCTATATCTCCAATAACAATATTTTTAACACCTTGATTTATAATCTCTGTTGCACATGAAGGTGAGGTATCGCTATGAAAACATGGTTCAAGTGTGACATAAAGGATATCGGTTTCTTCGACTTGAACCTGTTCAAATATATTAATTTCAGCATGATTCGAACCTTTTTGTTTATGATTAGCGGCTGCTTTTACGTTTCCTTGCTCATCAATTAAAAGTGCCCCGACTCTAGGATTCGGGTAAGGGTTTACTTTTAATGCTTCGACCATGGCTAGCGCCATAGGTTCTGAAAAACCTAAATATTTAAAGTTATTTACCAAATATAGCTCCACCTTGAACGGCAACATTTACCCCGTTTTTTTCAAGGGGTGCTAAATCATCTACTGTTACACCGCCATCAACGATCAAGGTAGATTCACTATTATTAACAACACTTTTAAACTCATTAATCCTATCAATAAGATTTACTGCTTTTGGTTGATTAGAAAACCCAGGGTTGACAGTTAAGAGTAAAAAAAAAGAGGTATATTCAGCATAAGATTTCAAAATTTCAATATTACTTGTAGGCAGAATGCCAATCCCAACATTATCAAAATTGGTTGTTAAGTTTTTAAATTCATTTATATCTGTTGACTCACAGTGTACTGTAACTAAATCAGCTCCATACTCAATTACTCTTTCAACGAATTTAGTATTTTCTTGAAGCATTAAATGAACATCAAGTTTATAAGATGTATTTTTTTTTAACTTAGAGACAATATC
This sequence comes from uncultured Candidatus Actinomarina sp., assembly GCA_902510965.1. Classification (GTDB taxonomy): domain Bacteria; phylum Actinomycetota; class Acidimicrobiia; order Actinomarinales; family Actinomarinaceae; genus Actinomarina. The sequence continues at coordinate 63,971 of CABXDM010000001.1, read as the reverse complement.
CAACGAAAGTCCTATATTGTCAGTGAAATGTCCATCAGTAATATCTATATGTAATTGATCGAATTTGTTAGCATTTGTTTCAATGTCTCTTAGTAAATCTAATTGATTTGCAGCTTGAATGCTTGCAGAAATATCCATAGCTACTCAGTCTTGGTAACTATTAAAGAATATTTACCAATTTGTAACCTGTCGCCACTTTTTAGAGCTGATTCAGTTAACAAATCACCATTTACAAAGATACCATTTGTTGACTGTTCGTCAGTAATGGAGATATCTTCATCATCTACAGTAATAAAAGCATGGTGTCTGGATACTGTAACGTCATCTAAGATTATTTCTTTTTCTGGAAGCCTACCTATTTTATGTATACCATTTGATAAAAACCATGATGTTGAAGATACTTCTTCATTGAGCAATGAAAGTATATACTTACAATTTTGACTAAAGATTAGGGAATCTTCTAATGGTCTTGTTTCATTGTTCATAATTAAATACTAGGTAATAAAGGTATTCTAATGCAACAAAGTAATAAAAAACCATGACTGGAAAGGCAATAAAATTTATTAACCCGGTGTTCAAGCTGACGTCTAGTACATATAAACATATTGTAATAAACATAAAGACTGTAGCTAGTTTTCCCTTTTTAGATACTTCAATCGGTTTTTTTGAAAGTAGAACATAAATACCTCCAAGTAGAACTAATACTTCACGAGCTATAAGCGCTTGAAAGAAAATACTTGGAAATAAATCTTGTAGCCAGACTACCAGTAAGATAAATACAGTACGATCTACAAATGGGTCCAAAATTATCCCAAGTTCACTTACCATATTGAATCTCCTGGCGACTATCCCATCAAGAGAATCACTAAGGCCAACAACCGCAATCGTTGCAACTAATACGTAAGTATTGATGTCCAGAGGATAAAAATTTTGAAAAAGATATACTGAGGCAAATAATCTAAAAAGAGTGATTAAATTTGGAGGTAATAAAATATCTTTAAATTTCAAATAAGTAGGTCCTTAACGTCATGTGTAGCGACAAAATGTTCATCACCAATATCCACCATTGGTAAATTATTAGTGTTGCTTGCAATAATTTCATCAAGTTCAGTAAAATCAATTTCATATTTAGTTCTTGTATATTTAGGATCTGGAACAGGGATTGAAGAGATTAATCTTTTCGTATAAGGATGTATAGGATTACTAAGGAGATTTTCAGTTTTGGCAATTTCTACAATTTTGCCATTAAACATTACAGCAATTCTATTACACATATATCTAGCAACAGCAAGATCATGCGTAATGTATAAATAAGACACCTGTAAGTCCTTAGCTAAATCCAACATGAGATCCATAATTGAAATTCTTATTGAAACATCTAACATCGATGTTGGTTCATCACATATAACAAACTTTGGGTTCATGATTAATGAACGTGCTATAGATACACGTTGTCTTTGACCACCAGAAAGCTCATGAGGATATCTAGGCAAATAATTTTCAGGAGGTGTTAAACCCACAGTTTTTAATATTTCAATAACCGCTTCTGTTCTGTTTTCCAGAGAGCCAATATTATGTATATTTAATGGTTCTAAGATTATATCTTTAATTGTCCATCTTGGATTCAACGACTCATAGGGGTCCTGAAAAATCATTTGTGTATTTCGGCGGAATTGTTTTACTTGATCATCAGATAGATCATCGAGATTTTGCATCTCATCAGCTTCTGGATTGAAAAATTTTACATCACCGGATGTTTTAGGATCAAGTAAACACAGTGCTCTGGCAGTTGTTGTTTTACCACATCCACTCTGCCCAACTAAACCTAAAGACTCCCCTTTTGGGATGCTAAAACTAATACCATCGACAGCCTTAACTATATTTTTATTTCTAGAGAAAAATCCTTTAGAAACATCAAAATTCTTAACTAAATTATTTACTTCTATTACATTATCCATTCATCACCCACAATTTACACAACATTGATCTGCCCAATGTCCATTTTCTATCTCTATTAATGACATATCTAATTTTTTACTTTTGCAATCATCTGATGGTTCTGGACACCTTGGGGAGAAAGCACATCCCTCTAGACCGTTGATCAGACTTGGTGGTTCTCCATCTAGGGCTCTTAGTTTCTTTTTTTCACCAACAACAGATGGTGTAGACTCTAGAAGAAGTCTCGTATAAGCATGTTTTGGATTTGAAAAAATTGATGCTGTAGGACCTTTTTCAACAATTGAACCAGCATACATTACTGCCATATTGTCAGTCATCTCTGCGATAACAGCTATATCGTGAGAAATATAAATTAAACTAAGACCTAATAATTCTTGAACTTTTTTTATTTCTTTTAATATTTGATCCTGAATAACAACATCCAACGCAGTAGTTGGTTCGTCAGCAATTACTATTTTTGGATCACAAGACAAAGCTAGTGCAATAACAGCTCTTTGTTTCATACCACCTGATAACTCATGTGGGAATCTATCCATTATTGAATCATCAAGACCTACTATCTTAAATAATTCAGATATTTTATCTGTATTTTCTTTTTTTGTATTATTAGGATGATGTTCTCTTATAGCTTCTCTAATCTGCTCACCAATTTTAATAACTGGATTCCAAGCATTCATAGCACCCTGGAAAACAATACTTATATCATTCCAACGAACTTTACGTAAATCAGATTCTGTCATGCCAACTAGTTCTTGATTATCTAGTTTTATACTTCCAGATGAAATTACTGCATTGTCAGATTGTAACTGTAACAACGTAGCAGCAACTGAAGATTTTCCGCAACCAGATTCTCCAACAAGACCAAATGACTCTCCCTCTTTCACAGAAAAGGTGACATTGTTAACGGCCATAACTTTACCTTCTAATGTTTCATAGTGCATATTGAGATTATCTACTATTAAAATATCTTTTGACATATTACCTTTTCCTTAATCGTGGATTAAATACATCATCAAGTCCTCGACCAACAAGATAAAAGCCACCAGCAAGAAATGTAACAGACAATCCAGCAGGTAATATTAACCACCAATATTCTAAACCAGAAAATATAAATCCATCAGTTTGTGAGAGGTATATCATTAATCCCCAACTCATATCAATATTGAGCAAACCAAGAAATGACAGAACAGATTCAGAAGCAATTGCACCAGTTACGCTAAATACCATAAATAGTAATGCTAAAGGTGCTACGTTTGGAAGCACATGAGAGAACATAATTTTTCTTTGTGATCCACCTGTTATTCTTGCAGAATCTACAAATGGTTTCACTTTCACTTGAAGTGCTTGTGATTTAATAGTAATTACAGAACCACCTAAACCACCTAATACTCCTAGGACAACTGCAAGGTGCCAAATTTTTAACTCAGCGAATGCTGAAATAATAAAGAGTAACGGCAAAGTCGGTAGCATAAGAACTAAGTCTGATTGTCTCATTAAATAGGCATCTATCCTGCCACCAAAAAATGCTGCAATAGTCCCAAGAATTGTAGAAATACCGACACCTAATGTTGCGCTGAGTAAACCTAGTACGAAGGCAACTTGACTACCTTCCATAATTTGAGAAAATACATCTCTACCTAATGAATCAGTACCAAGAATGTGTTTAGCTGAAGGTGGTGCTGGCTGTAAATATACGTCATACATATCTCCAACCTCTACTCCTTGAGCTAAATATAACATTTTTTTCTGGACTTCACCTTGTGCTGGACATTCAGAAAAGGTTGCATACTTTGGTGTTGGATATTCTTTGGGACATTCAACTACTAATTTTGACTCTATAATTTGGTCATAACCAACAACTGGATGGTATATGCTTTCACTCCATATTCCTGTCATAAAAAGAAAAGGCTGAAGTAATGCAAGAATCAAAAATATAGAAACAATACCTAGACCAATCATTCCGAGTTTACTCTGGGCGAACAATCTCCAATTTCGTTTAATTGCTTCTTTTCTTAATTGTTTTTGTAAATTCTTTTCTTTTAATTCATCAATTTCCATAATTTATCCCTGTGACTTTACTCTTATTCTTGGATCTAAATATGAATAAGATATATCAGCAATTAAATGAGCTAACAAAGCAAATACACCTACGAAAGAAAAAGAAGCCATAGCTACGGGGATATCTTCTTCCAGTACTGCTTGCAAGAGTAGTTGACCCATTCCAGGCCATGAAAATATCTGCTCTGTGAGAACAGATCCATCAATAATTGTCACTATTGTGAAAATAAATGATGTTACTACTGGTAGTAAAGCTGTTCTAGCTGCGTGCCTATCTCTTATTCTTTTTTGACTAATTCCTTTAGCTCTTGCCGTAAGAATGTAGTCTTCTTTTAAAACTTCCATCATGGTAGTTCGTGTAAGAAGTGCAGTACCTGCGAAAGCCACAATTGTTACAACCAAGACGGGTAAAATCATATGATAAGCTATATCGGCTGCATAAGGTTTTCTAGATAATGCTTCACCAGTATTCCAATAAAAATAACTACCTATGAATATCGCAATTAAACTTAAAAATCGAATGTTTCGTCTAGATGATAAAGATTCAATCCCTCTAGTAACTGTATAAGCTGCAAATTGAATGAGTGATACTACGAGAACAAATTTAATCATCATCGCAAATATAACATCACTATCAAATGGAGCGTCATACCATTTCTCAGGGTAAAGGAATTTACCTATCGGGAACCAGCCCATTTTATAGCCAAAAAACCATAACATCATGAGTGCAAACCATGGATAAAAAACGGTATAAGAAAATACAGAAGTGATGGTTATCCAAGTTTCAGATTTTGATCCTCGTCTCCAAGCAAGAACTTTTCCAATAAAAAAACCTGTATAGAAAGCAACAATGTTTACAACAGAAAATAGCATTAATGTTCGTGGCAATCTTTCAGCTATTAATTCAATGGGAGTTTTAGGAAAATATTTATATGAATATCCAAAATCTCCTTTAAAGAAGTTAACTACGTAAAGCTGTACCCTTTCAAAAAGAGGTTTATCTAAACCATACGTTTCAAGTACTTTTTGATAGGCATCCGGGGGAAGATTAGGGTTTAATAATAAGTTAGAGAATGCATTACCGGGAATGGCATTAAATAATAAATAAGAACTAACAAGGAAAATAAAAAACACCACAATCATTTGTAATGTTCTTCTAACTATATACTCAACCATATTCGTACCCTATTTTAGACATTTAAAAAACATAGGTAGGCCGAAGCCTACCCATGTTTAAGTTATATTATTAGCTTTGTACTTTCACAAGTGAAGCGTAACCGCCACCTGTTCCAGTTAATCCGTCTAATACATCTGTGAATGGAAATTCTACAGTATCTTTATATACCTCTAATGTAGGTACGTTGAATAATACCAAATATGGCATTTCTTCAAATAATATAGCTTCCATTTTTTGCGATAGGACAATAGCATCACTGATTGTTTTAGCAGCTTGGAATTCAGCATCTAATGCATCAAATTCTGCGTTGTTAAAACCAGGTGTGTTATAGCCACCTTCGCAAGTGTCGTTCTTGGAATTGAAGAAATCTCCAGGGTGATTAGGGAATGCACTTAAACCCCAACCAAGCATGTAGAAATACCAATCCTCACAAGTCTCTGGTGTGAACACCTTGTCGACAATAACGTTGAAACCGGTAGGTCTCGCTGTTACGTCAAGTCCAAGTTGTTGCATCCAATCAGCAATAAATAAGGACATTGTTGATCTCAATGGATCATAACCAGCACCTGGTGCATAAAGCAACATGTCTGATGGAGGTGTTACTCCTCCTGGTCCTTTAATTCCTGTTGGAGCGACTGCTCTTTCAGCACCACCAGCATGGGAACCCCAGTCTGAAGCTGTCCAACCACCTGCTTGAAGAATTTCAACTGATTTGTTGAATCGTTCTTCAGCATTAAGGCCAGCACAATCAGCAAGGACACCTGTTACAGGTGCAACCCAAGCTGTTAACGCTTCAGGCATTTGACCATCCATATTTACAGCAACACCTTGAAGAATGTTGTTTAACACGAATTCTTTATCAGAAATACATGCAACAGCTTGTCTAAAAGATTTGTCGCTTCCAGGGAAAACCCTAGTGTTAAATGCCATGTATCGCATACCGTTACCTAAGTTGGAAACAGTTTCGACACCTGGAACTCTGGATAATTGGTCAAAAAGATTTCTCTTAACACCTAATGGGTTAAGAACGAAATCAACTTCGCCATTTTGGAATGCAAGATAAGCAGCATCTTGATCACCATATAATGTGAACTCAACAGTTCCTACATAAGGTCCTGCTGTGTATGAGAATGAATCGCCAGTTGTATCACCAAATGATTGGTTGATAGCTGGAGCTTTTCCATTATCCCATTCGACTGTGGTACCACTCTTATAAATTGTGGTAGTTCCACCATCCCACATTGTATTAGCATCATATGCCCATGTGTAAAAAGCACCTTGTTCTACTTTGTCGTAGACAAATGCGCTAGCTACTGGAGCGTCAGCTCCTGAGGCTGCTAAAAGGGTTTCTCTGTCAGTAGCATATTGCGCCCAATAACTTTCTGGAAGTATTGGTGCTTGTGCAATTTGGTACTGCCATGAAGCTAACCCGGCATCAAAGTTTAGAGTTATCTCTACAGTGTAAGCATCACTAGCAACAAGGGTTAAAATACCTTGTGCATATCCTTCAGCAGCTGAGTCTGTTCCACTACCTTGTGGGTAGTTTGTTTCCCAGTTACTTAAGAGGCCAAGATCTTTAGCGGTATTATATGTAAATACCATATCGTTGGCTGTGAGGTCTGAACCATCACTCCATTTATATCCTTCTGTTATAGGAACACTATAAGTCCATGTTCCGTCACCATTGTTAGTTGAGGTCTCAACAAGTTCGTCTGCGATACCTGTAATTAACTGGTAGTTAGGATATGAAATAGAGAATAATGACACAGCTTGTCCGGACATCACGTATTGTGTCCACACATCTGTTTCTGTATCAAGATAATTCCAGTAATTTTGTGTTTGTGGATCTGAGAAGATCGCCATCTTATAAACACCATCAGGTCCTGATGGAGCTGCTTCTTCAGCTGCCGCAGCAGTTGTAGCAGGAGCTTCAGTTGTTTCTGTCTCTTCGACAGCAACTTCTTCTTCTGCTGTGTCGCCTCCGCAGGCAACCACAACTAATGCAAAAACTGAGAAAAGTAAGATAAGGCGCCAACTTCTGGATCCTTTGAAATTACTCAATTTTTCTCCTTTTGTATACAAAATCCACACGTAAGTGTGGATGTATTAATATTAGGTGTATTTGTAAGCATTTCAATTGAAAAGTCTAATTTTATTAAAAATAGGTTGTATTTTGTTTTAAATGACTAAGTTGATTAAAAACTGAAACAACCTCAATATTAGGTAGAAGCCAAATAAGAACACTCCTATTTTGAAGCCAAAGTTTTCCATGTTAATTCTTAAATTTTATGTTCAAACATATATTGTCAAAATTATATGTGTCACGAAGTCTATTATCTATAAAATTTTGGTAATTAATTGGGACTCTACCACTTAAAATAAAACTAAACGAAGGAGGGTAAACATCGTACTGTGTCACATATTTTAACTTCGCTCTCCTACCCCTAAATGGATGAGGTGGTTTTTTTGTCCAAATTTCTCTGAAAAGTATATTTAATTCATGTGTTGTAATACGAGTTGAAAGCTGTTTCTGTAAATCATAAATTACAGTATTAAGATTTTTTACACCTTTACCATTAAGTGCTGAAATTCTTAAGATCTTTAACCATGAATATTTCTTTAATAATGAGGCAATGTTTTTATTTATAAAAAGTTTCTCTTCTTCTATTAAGAGATCCCACTTATTCATAATTAATATTGGTGTTACTTTGTTCTCAATGCATTCACTAATTAATCTCATATCTTCAAAATTTATCCCCTGTTTTGCATCCACAACAAGAAAAGCTATTACTGAATTTTCTAATTGACCTACTGCTAAAGATGATGCGTATCTATCTATCTGGTTTTTTTGTTTTTTACGAGGTACACCAGCAGTATCAATAATGTTATAAGAATCTGAATCGAACTTGATTGTTTCTTCTAATTTATCTCTTGTTGTGCCCGAAATATTTGAAACAATTGCCCTTTCCTCATTCAAGAGTTTATTAAACAATGTAGATTTACCCGAGTTTGGCTTTCCAATAATTGCTATAGATTTGTAAGTATTTTTAATTGAATCCGTATTAGATGACATGCTTTTGGTAAGTGCCTCCATTAATTCTTCAGTACCCAATTTATGTATAGATGAGACATAATAGTCTGAATCATAAATGTATTTGTATAGCTCTGTATTTAACTCAAACTTTTTAAAGTTTTCACATTTGTTAAAGACCGTTATGACTTTTTGTTCTTTATTTATATTCTTTTGTAGAAGACTGTGTATTTTATCTAATCCAGAATAATTTGTGGTGTGCACATCTATAACAAACATGATTAATTTTGCCTCATTGAGATATGCTTTAAGCTTATGTTGAAACTTTTCATTTAATTCATCTGGGTCTTCGAGATATCCAGGTAAATCAGAAATATTGAAAACTTTATCATTTCTTTTAATTGTTGTAGAGACTTTATCTCGCGTTGTATTTGGTGTAGAACCAATTATTGAAACTTTTTTCTTGGACAACGCATTAACCAATGAAGACTTACCAGAGTTAGGTAGTCCAATTAATAAAACTTCATCGATATTGTTTTTAGTCATAATTTAAATATAGCTATCCTACTGATATGGTAAACAATCTTTATTTAGTTACTCCAAGGGGCTTTTGCGCTGGCGTGGAGATGGCAATTAAAGCATTGACGTGGATGTTGAAAATCTATGATGAAACTATTTATTGTTATCATGAAATTGTTCATAACGACTGGATTGTAGAACGTTTTAAAACCAAAAATATTGAATTTATTGAGTCATCTGAAGAACTACCAAAAAATGCAATTGTAATGCTATCAGCTCATGGAACTTCACCAAAAACAGAAAATGAATTTAATTCTCTCTCATCCGTTCAAGTCAATGCGGTGTGTCCACTAGTAACTAAGGTGCATCATGAGGCAAAGAAGTTTAGTGAAGCAGGACAACAAATTATTTACGTAGGTCATAAAAATCATGATGAAGCACTTGGAGCTTTAGGTGTAGCACCTGACTCAATGTTTTTAGTCGAGAAGGAAGATGATTTAGAAGAAATAAACATATCCAGTGATAATGTAGCATTACTTGCACAAACGACCTTAGCTATGTCAGAGTGGACACCAATAATGGAATCAGCACAAAAAAAATATCCAAATTTGAATATGCCAAGAAAGAGTGATCTCTGTTATGCGACAACAAACCGTCAAGAAGCTGTAATCAATGTTTCAAGTAAGGTTGATGTAGTCTTAGTCGTGGGTTCAGATACATCTAGTAACACTAAGGCACTTGTTTCAACAATAAAGAACTTAGGTAAAGAAAGTTTCCGAGTGAACACAACTGAAGAGATAGATAATTTAGATTTAAAAAATAAAAATGTTGCTGTGACAGCTGGGGCTTCTGCGCCTGATCATATAGTTCAAGAAATTATAAATAAACTTCAACCAAACGAAACAATTTATTTTGAAAATACAAATGAGACAGAATATTTTCCGCTTCCTAAAGAACTAAGGTCAAATATTACAACAATAAGTAATTTTTTACTGAAATTATTTCCAGAAAATAAAGTTGAGCCTGTAAGAAGTGTTAATAAAGATAAGCAATGGTCTGCTACAGAAGCTTTAGCTTCTCTTTAACCAACTCAAGAACGTCATCCATATTTATATCGGAATTATCAATATAAAGTGCATCGTGGGGAATTACTAAGGGTGATTCAGCTCTATTTTTATCATTATCATCCCTTTTCAATAAATCTTCTTTTGTCTCAGAATCGTTAGATTGCTTTAATCTTCTTTTTGACCTTACTTCAATGTCTGCATCAAGATAGATTTTTAAATCAGCATTTGGAAAGACTATAGATCCCATATCTCTACCTTCAATAATTAAACCGTTTGAAAGTTTTTTGGATAAATTAGTTAGGGATTCTGAAACAATTTGTCTAACTTCTTTTATTTTTGCAATTTCAGAACTTTTAGAATTGATATTTTTTATATACAAGTCAGAATCAGAATAAGAAAAACTATTTAAAGTAATTTGTAGTTCCTCGTTAATTTCTATTTGTAAATTGCTAGTGTCAGAAGTTGAATGATCAATGAAGTATTTAGCTATAATTCTGTATAGTTTTCCACTTGAAAAGAAATTTGAATTATATTCTTGTGCCAAAAGACTTCCTAATGATGTCTTACCAACACCTGAGGGTCCATCAATAGTTACGATATAATTCATACGTAACTATGTTAATTTAATTTTTTTTAACTGACCAATTTTCATTTTACCAATTTCAAATTTGTCAACTTGAATCCTTTTGAGGTTTTTAATTGGAATGTTGTTAATATCAAAAATCCTTCGTATTTCACGATTTTTACCAGTTTTAAGAACTATTTCATAAGTTAATTTTTTAATCTCAGTTAGTTTATGGATTTTTAGTTGTTCGTCATTATCTTTTATAGATTTTCTAAATGTTTCAAAATTAATTTCTTTACTTGTAACAACAATGTATTTTTTAGAAATATTACTTTTTGGATGTGAGTATTTATTTAGCCACACGCCATCTGTGCTTAGTAGCATTAAGCCTTCTGAGTCCTTATCCAGACGACCACCAAATTTTAATGATTTATTGTGGATCAAATCGTAGATAATTTTTGACTCCCCTTGTCTTTTGTGAGATGAAACATATCCATAGGGCTTGTAGAAAAGAAAATATTCATGTTCTTTTATGGCTTGGATAACTTGATTCTTATGCATGACTATATCGTCATCACCTACAAGGTCACCATGATTAGCTATAACTCCGTTTATCTTGATAGATTTATTCTCTACGAGAATATCACTATCTCTACGTGAAACATTTAGATTCAATGCAAGAAACCGATTAATTCTCAATAATTTACTCTTCTTCTGCTTTATTAAAATACTCACCGATTGTCGGTAGATTACTTATTGAAGATAAATCTAGTTTTTGTAAGAACAATTCTGTCGTTGTATACAGAATTGGATTACCAGGAACGTCGAGTTCGCCACCTTTTTCTATGAGACCCCTTGATTCTAAAGTTTTAATGGAGGATTCAGATTCAACCCCTCTAATTTCTGAAATTTTCATTTTTGTAACTGGCTGTTCGTAAGCAATTATTGCAAGAGTCTCTAACGCTGGCGTGGAAAGACCTCTTAAAATTGCTGGAGGTTTTACATCACCAAGTAGGTCTGAAATTTCTGATTTAGTCACAATGTCAGATTTAAAATTATTATATTTTATAAAAAAACCAATGTCTGCATTTTCAAAGTTGGCATTAATTTCATCAATTAAGTTTATAAGTTCCGAATTATTTATTGTTAATAGTTTTTCGAAATATTCGTGTTCTACCGGTCCATCACTTACAAGTAGTACTGCAGATATAACTTTTTTACTATTCATAGTTTTTCTCAATAATAATCTCTTTATTAACATTTGTTTGCTCAGCTTTAATAAAGCCCCATCGGACAGCTTCAAGTAACGCTAGGAAAAATGCTACAGCCTCTTGTGAAGAATTTACTGAGGAGACTAATTCTTCGAATGTTGTATTTAATCTTTTATCAACAAGTTTTAATAAATCATCTATTGCAACTTGTAAATCAGGGAGTTCTTTGTCAATATGTGAAAATCCCTGTATTGTTTTATATCTACTGAAAACTTCATTTGCTGTTTCTGTAAATTTAGTAATGTCAATGTTATAACGAATTTCGGGCTTTACTGATAATGAACTTGTTTGATAATATTTAAATGCGGGTACTTCACGTTCGGTTTGTTTAACTTTTATAGCTAGGGCCAGTCCAACTTCAGTAAAAGCTTTAAATTGGAGCAATCTGGCAAATGCAAGATCTTTGTCTTTTATTAGTTCAACTTCATCAAGCCAATCTACTTCCTCATCTTGGGGCAGTAATCTTTTTGCTTTTAACTCAAATAGTGATGCACCAAGTAGAACAAACTCGGCATAATTGTCTATGTCTTCTTTTAATGATTTATTTTGGAAACTTTGAAAAATCATTGTGAGATTATTAGCAATTTGTGTTTCTGTATTTGATGTATATTCAACAAGAAGACTTTTTAAATTTTCTATTACTTGTATATTTTCCATTAGTAATCAGTTTTATCTAGTATTTGATGCTTATTTTGAAGAAGATTTTTTTTATATTGATCAACTAAAGAATCTATATCCCCAATTTGAGATAATACTTCAAGTCCTATTAATTCATGATCGAGATATTTCTTAGATTTATCTGAAGAAACTATTTTTAGGTCAGAAAGTATTCTTAAGAACCATGAATAATGCCCAGTATTTTTACCAATATCATGGAGTAGGGAAAGTTGTAATAATTCTAATTCATCAGAGAATCTTAGGGTTCTATTCATAACCTCAATAGAGTGATGTCTATCAGCTTTGTTTAATAACCAGTATTGTTTTATTAATTGATTATTTTTAAGTGTATTTGAGATTACCAATTGTTCATCTATAGAAAGATGCTTATAAAAAAGAAATCTTATAGCTCTTTTTGATTTTAAATAAATTTCATTCATGCTCTTGGGTGACTTTCATTAAAAACTTCATTAAGAAATTCTTTTGTTAACTTAGTATAGATTTGCGTTGTGGATACAGATGAATGTCCTAAATATTCTTGAAGTGTTCGAAGGTCACAACCAGCTTCAAGCATATGAGTTGCAGCGCTATGCCTTAATGTATGGGGATGGATATTTAGAGTTGTTGAGGTTTTAAGGGCTGTTGATTTAATTATCCTAAAAATAGCAGTACGTTCTAGCGGATTGTCGGTACGGGAAATAAACAAAAAAGGATTATTTGAGATATCTTTTATAAGCTTTAGGTCGAGATAAGATAGTAAATTAATTTTAAGTTTGGAACCAATTGGGACAATTCGTTGTTTTGAACCTTTTCCAGTTAATTGAATATAATCTTCATCAAAATCAATATCGGCAATTTTAACATCACATAATTCACTAACACGACATCCGGTAGAATACATAAAATCGATTATGGCTTTATTTCTCTTACTTATGAAGGTTTCCTGGTCATGAAAATTTATTAATTGTTCAATTTGTGTAATAGAAAGTGTTTCAGGAAGTCTTTGACCAGACTTAATTGTTACATCCTCAAGAATAACTGTTTTAGTATTTTCCCTAAAGTTATACCATTTTACAAACTGTCTTAATACGGAAACTTTTCTTTTTTTTGTATTAGGGCTGTACTCTTTTGTAGAAATTAACTTTATTAATTTGTTGAGTGCATCACTAGATATATTTGTTACTAAGTTTTCTTTGAATAAGTTTAAGAGATCAGTTCTATATGCTTCAACTGAATTTTTTGATAATCCTTTTGAGTACGATAAATAATCTTGGTAATCGTCAAGTAAGTATTTAATAGAATTATTAATCTTTTACTTTCGTTTTTGTTGGAGTTACTTTCTCAGTATTTTGAGAAAAAGCTGCGCTTTGTATGAATTTATCAAACATTGGAGCCGGTTCCCAAGGACGAGACTTGAACTCAGGATGAAATTGAGAGGCAACGAAGAAAGGATGGTCTTTTAATTCAATCATTTCTACTAAGTTATTATCTGGAGACAAGCCACTGAAAATTAAGCCGTTTTTCTCTAAAACTTCTCTGTATTTGTTATTCACTTCATATCTATGTCTATGACGCTCGTATATAACTTCATCTTTATATATTTCAGAAGTAATACTATTTTTAGTAATTTTACAAGGATAAGTTCCTAATCTCATAGATGCACCAACATCATCTTTGTCTAGGTCTTGATTCGGTAAAAGATCAATAACAAAATCTTTTGTATTTTGTGAAAATTCAGAAGAATTAGCTTCATTAATTCCACATACATTTCTTGCATACTCTATAACGGCACACTGTAATCCAAGACAAATCCCAAGAAATGGAATTTTATTCTCTCTTACATACTGTATGGCTGAAATTTTACCTTCGATCCCCCTCACTCCAAAACCACCTGGAACTACAACCCCATCAAGGTTAGAAATGTCTTCAGCATCATAATTGTCAGCATCAATCCACTGAAGGTCTAAATTAACTTTATTTTGAAGACATGCATGTTTTAATGATTCAACAACAGACATGTAGCTATCTGGTAAGCCAAAATATTTACCAAGGATTGCGATCTTAACATCTTTAGTCGATTCTTTTTTAAGAGAAAGCATGTTTTTCCATTCATTCAACTCCGGCTCTTCTGTGTTGAGGTTTAACCTTTTATTAACTGCTACATCTAAACCCTCGGAGTGCATTTTAAGAGGTACGTCATAGATGTCATCAAGATCTGGAGCATTAATTACATTCTCATAACTTACATCACAAAATAGTGAAACTTTGTTTTTGATATCTTCATCTAGTTTTCTATCTGAACGAAGAACAATTATGTCTGGACTAATTCCATACCCTCGTAACATTGAGACTGAGTGTTGAGTAGGTTTTGTTTTCAGTTCTGTACTTGGTCCAATAAAAGGAACCAAAGTCACGTGTATAAACATAACATTTTCTTGACCAAGTTCTTTACGCATTTGCCTAGCAGCTTCTAGAAATGGAAGTATCTCTATATCACCAACAGTACCTCCTATTTCTGTAATCTGGACATCTACATCATTTGAGATACCTTTAATTCTTCTCTTTATTTCATCCGTGATATGAGGAATAACTTGAACCGTTGCTCCTAGGTAGTCACCTTTACGTTCTCTTTCTATTACTTTTCTGTAAATGCTTCCAGTAGTCACATTTGCATCTTTTCGTAGATTCACCCCAGTAAACCGTTCGTAGTGACCAAGATCTAGATCAGTCGTTGCGCCGTCCTCAGTTACAAATACTTCACCATGTTGAAAAGGATTCATGGTATCTGGATCAACATTGATATATGGATCAAGTTTTTGATTAACAATTGTAAGTCCACGTGATTTTAGAAGGTTACCAAGGGATGCAGAGGTAATCCCTTTACCAAGACCAGAGACTACACCACCAGTTACAAATATGTATTTGGTCACTCGAAAATTTTAGCATGATAAATCCTTATTAAAAGGATTATCTAAGAATTTGATTTAGAAATAAATCTAATCTGGGAGAATTATCTGTTCCTATTATGTGTAAAGACTTTTCTGATAACGTATAGTCAAGTTTGTTATCTTTATCGCTTTCTACTTCCGACTCAACAACACCATCAAATTGAATTGCATAATTTTGCTTTTTTTTGATTTCAATCTGAATTTTTGACTTTTGATCTAAAACAATTGACCTGGGAAATTTAGAAAATGGTGAGATAGGTGTAATGATAATTGAATTAAGACTATTTTGTACAATTGGTCCACCTGCTGAATAATTATATGCTGTTGAGCCTAAAGATGTTGAAATAATAATTCCGTCAGCTCTTAGTTTTACTGTTTGGTCATGAGTTTTAAATACAATATCAAGAATTCTTGTTGGAGAATTTTTAATTAATACGATTTCATTAAATGCCGGGGATTTTAAATTATTATCTTGTATTATTGCTTTCCTATTGTTGATGTGGCTCTTGCCTTCAATCCACTCGTCAAGTATTTGCTCTATATCTTCAGATTTGTTTACAAGATATCCAACTCGTCCAGTTCCTAAGGGCATGAATAATAAATTATAGGTCCAAGATATTTTCATAGCCTTAAGTGCAGTACCATCTCCGCCAAAACTGACAACAAGTGTATCTTTGTTTAAATAATTATCATATTGTTCTACATCTTCAACAAATGAAACATGGAATTCTAATTTTCTTGATTTTATCAAACTAACAAAATCTGTATAATTTTTTAATTTGGTATATTTCTTTGATGAAATAATTAATATATTCTTCACTAGGATATATTATACGCAACTTGGAGTCAGTACAACATGATACCTATATCAGATATAAACCCTGCTCAGAACACTCCATATATAACAAGGTTTTTTATATTTTTTACCATTGCTGTATATATACTGTTGCAACCAAAAAATAGTACAGATCTATTCAACTTTTTTTATGAATTTTCGGCAATCCCTTGTGAAATTCAAAAAGGTGTACCATTAAGTGCTAATCAATTTTACTCAAACGACTGCATGGTAACTATTGATAATGTTATATTTGCTAATAAAAACTTAATGCTAAGTCTTATAACTGCAAATTTTCTTCATGCTAACTTAATTCATCTTGTTGGCAACCTTTGGAGCTTCTGGATATTTGGTAACAATATTGAGGATAAGCTAGGAAATTTAAAATTTATTATATTTTTAATGGTTGCCGCTGGAGGTAGTATCGGTACTCATATTTTTTTGAATTACTCAGATTTGAATCCAATAGTTGGAGCATCAGGAATTGTCTCTGCTTTAATGGGTGCATATTTGTACAGATTTCCAAATGCAAAACTTTTAGTTTTAGTTCCTTTCGGTATTATATTTCCGACAACTATAAAAGCTAAATATTTCATGGCATTTTGGTTTGCTTCACAAGTATTAATATCTCTACAAAATAATAATATATCCTGGGAAGCGCATATTGGTGGATTTTTTGTTGGCTATCTCACAATGAGATTAATTAATAATAGATGATACAAAAGTAGGAAAATCTGTAAATTTACTATCTGCAAAATCTTCACTCATAAAATTATCAATGCTAGATTCCACTAATATTGAAGTTGCGCCAAGCTTGTTACCAAACATAATATCTGTGTCTACCCTATCACCAATCACATAATCAACTTCAATATTCTTATTTAGAAAATACTGACTGTACAACTCACCTTCTTTTCCAAATGATTGAAGTTCTTTTTGTGATTTCGATTCAATATATTTTGCAATTAGTCCATTTCCAGGTTTAAACTCTGATTCACTTATTGGATATGTAAGATCTTTATTCAATGTCGCACCCTCTTTTCCAGATTTAATTGATTCTGCAATTAAATCGAGTTCACTTTCAGATGGTGATTCGACTCTACCCATTATAATAAAATTGCTGTCCTCTAATTTTGTAACAGTATTTGAAATACTGCTAACAAAATCTTTTACATCCTTGGATCCATAAACAAAGATAGATAGTTTCTTGTTACTTAAATATTCTTTTAAAACTACAAGCGGAGTAACTATTGAAGATATCTCAATATCGGTATTCAATAAGTTACTTAATTTTTTAGCTAACACATCAGTTGATTGAGAGCTGTTGTTAGTTGTATGATATATTTTATACTTTTCAAGTATTAGAGATTTGTAAGCAGATTCAACACCCTTTATGAGTACATCATCAAGATACAGTGTTCCGTCAAGGTCTGTAGCGAGAGTTTTCACGCTTTTCCTCCATTATTAAGGCACGCGCAGTTATTAAGTTACTTTCATAAAAGTTTTTTCCTGTTCTGTCACTAGGTAGAGTGACTGACCTTATTTTAAGATCTAATGACTTAGTATATTTTCTAATTTCATTAAATATCCTTGTACCAAAACCAAGCTCTCTATATTTTGGTGACACAAATAGTTCATAAATTGTCATAAAACCATTTTCTTCAGTTGCGCTACCATAACCAATTTCTATATCACCTTGAGAAAGTATAAAGTAATTAATTTTTGAGAATTCTAACTCTTTGTAGTGGTTTATTAAAATATTGTCGATGGTGGACATTTCAGCAATAAACTCGTTATGAAGGATTTGTGGCTTTGAACTACTTTTTTTTATTGAAAATTTATAATTTAAATCATCAAACTCATGCACAATCTGCACACACTTTTGATCTTGGTTTAGCAAGTTGAGTATTCTTGAGAACTAAGAAACAGACAGAACAAGTAAATTCATCATCTTCTTTGTCTGCAGCAGCTTCATCTAGCTTCAAATCAGATTTTTTAACATTTCTTTTTTCAGCTGCATCAACACTCATAAAAGAGCCCTCCGCATCATCAGGTTCTTCTACTGTTTTCTTTTCATTTTCAACACGAGCTTCTAAAGATTCAGTTTCAACTTCCTCTTTTTCCTCTTCTTCATCAGAAGGAGTTTCTGAATCTTCTAAGTCATCTTCATCAAGATCTTCTAAATTAGGTTCTTTAATTTCGTCTACATCTTTTTCTGACATGCTTCTCCTTAAAGTGCTTTTAAAATAATACTAAATTTTTAGCTGTATGGAAGCTTTTTTAACAAATATCTCGGCTGGACCCTTATCGAAATAATCACCATCAATTTCTATTGATTGACGTGATAAAAGCTGTATCTCTCCACTTCTTTTTAAAAGAACATCTGGTTCTGTTAAATGTAGGCCCTTCTTTGCTAAAAAAAATAATTTCATAGCTTTCCTTTTTGTTACTTTAAAGATTTGAATATTAAGTAGGCCATCTTGAAGGCTGGATTTGGGTGATATATTCCAACCACCTCCAAAAAACTGACCATTACATACAGTGATAACAAAGGCATCAGAGTTAAATTCGTAGTTGTGTGTTTTAATAGACATCATTCCAGACCTAGCAGGAAGTAGCTTTAGCCAGAAGCTAATCGGATATCTAAATCTTCTAAAAATCTTTGGTAATTTTTCACTCATTTCAACTGTATCTGCAAGAAAACCAAAATTTAAAATATTAACAAAATATCTTTCTTTTTCGGAAGTGGACACAATTGCTGTGTCAATAAGGTAGGTGGAATCTCCTTTGAGGTGTTCTATTGCAGTTTCTATATTTTGAGGGATTGCAAAAGTTCTTAAAAAATCTGAACCGCTACCTGATGGAAGACATCCAACAATAGGACGGTCTAGACCTTTTCTTAGAAGACAATCTATCAAAGAATTAATTGTGCCATCTCCCCCAATTGCACAATAATTATATTTTGTACTGTCCTTATGCTGTTCTATTATTTGATCAACTTCTGAAACATCAGAAGTCATAAAGATTTTGGATTTCAAGTTATGCTTCTCAAAAAGTGTAGTTAAGTAGCTTTCGGTTAATTTTTTACCTCTAGAATTTAGGTTATAAACTACAATATATTCTTTCATCGCATAGATTTCTGGATTAACTCATCATTAAAAATATCAGTAATCATCTTAAATTCCTTAATACCATATATATTAAAGAGTTTAGTTGAGAGTTCAGAAGCTTCCTTACCAGCACGAATAAAATCACCGATACTGATATTGAATTTAGATAATACTGATTCAACGTCTTCAGATTGCAAATATTCGTTAAAAATACTGAACCAACCAATTTCAATTGAGGTTATTTTTTTGACCCCTGCAAATGATTCCATCTTATTAATCTTTTCCTCCATAATTTGAAATTTAATGAATGTATCCACATACAATTCATTAAGGGACAAATCATGTCTAGTAGTGGATAAGCCAGAGCAAACAAGCATCAAGTAGAAATTCATATCTTTATCAAAATCACTTTCTAGTAATTCAAGTCCTACGATTAGAGTATCCCTATAGGTTTCGGTTAAAACGAGAGATTTGTTATTGTCATTCTTAAAATTCAATAACTCAAGTACTTCGAGCTTGGATGTAAATGTATTTTGAAGCTTTTTGATATTGAAGTTATTTTGATAAGAAAAGAAGCTTTTTTCAAGAAGTTCTATGGCTTCCTTTAGTGAGTATTTGCTTAACATATTTAATATTGAAGAATACGATACCGAATATGCAGAATTTAAATTGCTTGATTTGAGGGTAAACAAGTTGTTATACCAAAAGTTTTCAATATTTCTGTCATAATTTATAAATGCAAATCCCTTTGTGTCAATCCCTCTCCTTCCTGCTCTCCCAGTCAATTGAAGAAATTCTGATTGATTGATTAAACGTGTTTTTATTCCATCGTATTTGTAGAGTCTGTCAATAACAATAGATTTGGCAGGTAGGTTGAGACCAAGTGACAGTGTTTCTGTAGCAAATAAATATTTTATATATCTGTTTAGAAATAAAAACTCAATAAATTCTTTTACAATAGGCGCAAGCCCAGCATGATGATATCCGATTCCTCTTACCCACATCCACAGCAGTTCATCCAAATTTAAAAGATCATATTGAGTTGAATCTAGAGAACTAAAAACATCATTGAATACCTCTTTAATCTCATTTGCTTTTTTAATTTTCTTTCTATTTGTCGCTGCCTGTCTTGCCTTAGTTTCAACTCTATCTCTTGAAAAATAAAAAAATATGGAAGGTGTAAGGTTTTTGCTTTCGAGGTAGTCAAGTTGAAAACCTAGATGAGGTCTCTTGTACTTTCTATATTGCTTTTCAAATTTAAAGATTTTATTATTACGTTTATCCTTAGAAGATTTAATTATTTTTAATTGGTCACTGTGAGGGTTTAAGCCGACTAAAGATATTTCTAGTGGGACGGGCCTTATATTAGAGTACACCAATGATGTTTTTCCTCTTAATGAAACTATCCAGTTATGGAATTCTTCTTTATTTCTAATAGTGGCTGACAGAAAAAGAAACTTGATGTTTTTAGGGGCATGGATAATTATTTCTTCCCACGTTGTGCCTCGTTCGGAATCAGAAAGATAGTGAACTTCATCAAGGACTATGAGGCCAATTTTTTTTAATCTTTTGTCATCTGAATAAATCATATTTCTTAATATTTCAGTAGTGGCAACAATTAAATTTGAATCTGGGCTGATGGTCCTGTCTCCTGTGAGCAATCCAGTATCAATATTCAAATTTGTGAAATCATTGTATTTTTGATTCGATAATGCTTTAATAGGTGTCGTATAAATTACATTTTGGTTCTGGTTAGTATATTTCTCAATAGCTTTTTCGGCTATAAAGGTTTTTCCTGATCCCGTAGGTGCAACGACTAAAACATTAAAATCCTTGTTGATGGAGTCAATTGCCTCAACCTGAAATTTATCTAAATTAAAATCCACGATTACTTTTTTTATGAATAAAAATCATTATTTCTATGAGTAAATACATTGGCAGTGTGAATATGAAAAGTGAAATAGGATCACCCGTTGGTGTTATTACTGCAGAAAAAATAAGTATAACTATAAACATTTCAGCCCGTTTATTGGTTAGGCTCTTTACCTTTATTATTCCTTTGTTAAGGAGAAAAAGCATGATTAATGGTAACTGAAATGAAACTCCAAATAACAAAGAAATTCTTGTAATGAATTGAAAATAGTTTTGCGATCTTAGAATTATTTCATTCTCATTAAATGAAAGGAGGAACTCAATACCGACATGAGCAATACTTAGTGAAGAAAATATACCCGAATAAAATAAGAGGGTAAAGAAGATGAAATATAACGTAAAGCTTACTGTTCTTATCTCTAAAGCTGGTTTTACGAAATAACCTAATATTAAAAGTATTAATGGAAATGTAATAATTATGGATATCCAAAAAGTATTCTGTAGCTTTACTTGAAAACCTTCGTAGATCGTTAATGCGAAAATATTAGAGTCATCATATCCAGCATTTATAAGAGGTTCTAATAAAATATCACCAAAAAAGGAATATTGGTTATATACAAATATTGCAACGATCCCAACTAAAGTAAAAGAAAATAATATTCTGTTATTTAACTCTTGAAGATGATCCATGAAGGGTTTTTTCATATTACTCCTCCTCATTTTCATCTAACCAGATCCAATTTTCATCAATTGAATTATCTCCAATTATTTGGCGACTTTGCCCATTTTGGAATTTAGAGATTTTATTAAAGTAATATAAAATTTTGCTTTTATCAAATATACCAAGAGAGATTAAGACTATAACTAGTAATTCAATAATGCTCATGATAAAAACTCACTAATCAATTTATTTTTTCTTTTTTCAATTTCAACTCTAACGGAGTTTGGGGCAATAACATTTTGTGAATCTATATTCTTTAGGAAATGCTCTACAGCTACTTCTTCTGAACGGAAATGCTGTTGATGGCTTTTTAATGCTAGGTCTTGATAGGTGACTGAAATCTCATTATCATTTTTTGAAAACCTTTCTTTAAGATTTTTCTCCTCTGGAATGTTAACAATTCTATCTATTAGAAAACTTTTTATTTTGTCGTCTTCATAGTCATATGCTTCAAGCACATCTCCATCATTTGTAATATTGAAAGATAATGGTTTGATTTTATAGATATTTGAAATATTGTGCCCTAGTTTAATGTATTCTATGTAGAGCTCATCGGATACAAACATTCTATTAAAGTCAAGTTTGACACTACTTTCTGCACTTTGGTGAGATTTAAAGTAATTATTTAGTGTGTCATATAAGTAAATAAGATCTGACTTATTATCAAATAGTTTTTCAACATTTACCTTAGGGTTATTTAGAAGTGTATATATTTTAAATAAGTCTAAATCAGTAATTGTAGGGATATTTAGTAGAGATTCATTGAACTCGAACGTAATGAGATTTTTTTCCAAATTTACTTCAAAGTTTATAAAGCTGTCGCCATCTGAAGAGTATACCTCCGATAAGATTGTTAATGAATACAACAGTTTATCTGAACTTAGATTAACATTTTCTGCTAAGTCTTCTAAATCAAACGATCTTTCCTTTTTAATAAGTGAAAGAATGTGAATTATGTTTCCTAGATTTATTTTAAATTCCATGTACAGCTTTCTTTAGTGCCTCTTTGTCTTGCTTATTTATATTTAATAATTTTGGGTCAACCAACAGTAAATACTTGATTAATCCATGATGATCATTCGTTTTTAATTTTAAGGTAATATTTTCGCCATCTTCTTTAGAAGATACCTCAGTAAAATTGAAAATCCTACTGTGCACTCTATGCAAGTCGTTATCTGAAATTATCTCGACGGTAATAAAACTTGACACGTTTTCCCAGGAAAAGTTAAATTCTGAAATATTTTTAGTATGAAGATTCTCTTTGTTGCCTATTTTTAGATTTTCTATAGTGTTTATTTTAAATGTTTTAATAATATTTCCATCATCTGCTCCCAAGTACCATATTCCAGCATGGAACCTCAGGCCTAAAGGATATACTTTTCTAATTTTATCATTGTAAATAAATGAAACTCTTCTCCTCTCCTTTATGGCTGTATTGATTATTGGTATTACTTTTAAATCTTTATTGAGTTGTAAATATGGTGATAAATATTTTTTAATAACAGAGTATGTGTTGATAAACCTTTCAATGTCGAATCCAGATTTACTTTGTAAGTCTAAAATTATATTTGTTCCTTTAAGCTTGTAACCATCCTCAACACTCCATTTATCATTTTCATATTCTAAATTAAACCCGACCTCTTTAAGGAGTGCTTTATCTCTTTCAAAAGATCTTTTATATGCTGCGTCATTTAAATTACGATACTCGGGTATATTGTCTTTTATATAATTACTATCGAGATTGAATGTGTTTGAGCTATCGAAAAGAGCGATTAACTTCAAACACCTTTTAAATACATTTTTCATAAACAACTAGTTTTATCTTTATAAGTATCTTACAAAATATTAGATATAAATTTTATATTCGAAGATTTGTGTAAATCTATAACAAGGTAACATATTAATTATGAAAGTATGGATTGATCAAGATTTATGTACCGGTGATGGTCTTTGTGAAGAGATCGCACCTGATGTATTTGTCGGATTAGATGATGGCCTTTTTTATGTTAAAGAGGGTGATAAGGTTTTTTCAGAAGAAAATGGGAATGTTGGTGGCGCTGAAGGCTTAGCTGTTGTTCCTAAAGGTCAAGAAGATGCAGTTGTTGAATCGGCAGAGGAATGTCCTGGCGAATGCATAATGATTGAACCATAAGTCATAAAATATACCTTCCACTAACTGTAAACCCCGTATGACCAACCATTGTGTGCTTAGGCCTTGAAATATTACCTCGTACCGTCCACTCTCTCTCTATTGTCTCTTTAATCTCAATATCTTTAAAGCAATTTTCTTGTAAAGCGTCAGCTAACTTAGAAACTTGAGATATTGAGGGTAAATATGAAACCCAGTAAAGATTATTATCTATATTATTATTTTCGAAAAATATCCATGGTTCTGGGACATCTGTAATAACAGTGTCGAAATTAAAAGGAATAGTATCAATTCTAAAATCAGACAAATCTGTATTAATAAATTCAATATCATTTATAAAATCAGATGAGTAATTAGATAAGTATCGCGATATGGTCTTTTTAGCTCGATATTGATTTTTTTTACTGATATCTAGAGAATAAAATTTAGAATTAGTACCTAAAATTGATGCTAGAAAAAGAGTTAATGCTCCAGACCCAGTTCCAATCTCCAAAACTTTACTATTTGCGTTTATATTCCCTGAAATAAGTATTGAACCAACATCTTTGGGATATATTATTTGAGGCCCTCTCTTCATAAGAAGAATAAATTCTTTATAGGATGGAACATAGATTGTAAATATTTTTCCAGTTGATGATTCAATTTGAGTAGGAAGGGATTTTATTTTATCAAATTCTATTTTGCCATCATTAGTTATGAATTCTTTGCCTTTAGTTATTACGCTTAAGTACTTTTTTGATTCAGATGAGATTATTACAAGTCTATTATCGATTTCCACAAATTTATATTAACAGTAAAAAATAGGCAATCGTAGAAAATACAACACCTGCAGCTAAGACGAGTGCTACGAATTTTTGTAATGACTTATTCACGAACGCTTTTTAAGAATTGACTTTTTTATCTTGCGATATTTTTCGTAAGCTCGACCAACGAGTATCCCGAAAAAAAGGTAAGAAATAACTTTTGAATTCTCTGAATTAATATTTTTCTTAAGTTCGTTATATGTTTCTCTATACTCTGTCATTTTAATATTCTCCATACAATTAACCCGAATGAAATCAAGCATAATAGAGCCATAGAAAAATATGTCATAGCTTGTAGAAAATAGTTTCCAATAAACATCTGACTTAAAATAGACGCTACACCAATAATAATAAATAATGTCGCTAGAGCTAGATAGTTTCCAGCTTTGAAATTTCTTTTTAACGACTTTATTGAATTCTCCACCTCATCAACAGTCTCTTCTTTAAAGTGTTGGAGAAGACTATCAATAGATTTCACAGCATTAATAGGTATATTTATAAAATTATTCATTTTTGCGATTCTCTATAATAGTTCCCACTACACCTTGAATTGTTGCAGCAACTGGCAATGCTAAGATAGCGCCAACAGCACCCACAGTATAAGCTCCAAATATAGTTGAAAAGACTGCAACAGCCGGATGAATCTCCATTGTTGACTGAGTAACTTTTGGACTTATGAAATAGTTTTCAATTAACTGATACACAGATAGAACAATTAATGTATAAAGAACATAGTTAACACCGAGTGAAATAGAGGCTAAAACTGGAACAATTCCACCTAGGAATGTTCCTATTACAGGGATTAGCTGAGAAAGAACACCTGCAGCAATACCCAAAGCTACAGCAGATGGTAATCCAATCACGAGAAAAGATATTGTAAAGACAATACTTGCAAGTATTCCAAGAATTACTCTTGCAACAATAAATCCACCAGCTTTAGAAACTCCGATTGTCCATACTTGATCAATAAGATTTGAATATCTTGGTGTGATATTTTGCTTTAGATTTTCCCTCCATTGTTCACCTTCGCTAATCAAATAGAATGAAAAGAAGAAAATGATAAAGAAATGACCAAAAGCACTTAAGACCCCTTGGCCAGCAAAAACTACTGTTTCTCCAACTGTTCCTCCATAAGTGTTAATAAACGTACTGAATTGTGATTCCAAATCTAGAGACTGGTTGGATATTATAAAACCTTCTCTATTGAAATAATCCAAAAGGTTATCTAGATATGTAGGTAATTGTGTAGATATATAGTAAATTTCTTGAACCATTATTGGAATAAGAGAAAAGATTATTCCAAATATTACCAGAAGTAACAGTGCGACAGAAATGAGGGCAGATATCTTTCGACCGAATTTCTTTGAAAGTCTATAAACAACTGGTTCTGCAAGTGCTGCTAAAACTACAGCTACAAAAAGATCAAAGAGTAAAGGTTTAACTCTTAGAAATATTATTACTGAAATACCAATAAATAGCACATAAATAAATGCTCTATTTAATAATTCTTGCCTAGATTCATCTTTTTTCATATTCATATATTATGACTCAAGCTATTGATTTATAGTTACGATTATTAAATATCAGTATCAGAAAAAACCCTATTAAAAAAATACTCATGTAGAGCTCAAGTGTAGTTACTGAGTTATAAAGTTGATACCTAACAACTAATGTAATAATCTGAGAAACAATACCAATTACTAGTAACTGGTTTTTTAAATCTTTTCGTCTAATCGTAACATTAAGTAATAACAGACCAATGACAATCCTAACAAATGCTTCAAATGTATTTCCTGAAAACAAATATAACTGCCTTAAGGAAAAGAACCCTGACAAACCAATACCACCAAGAGTTACTTGCAATATGCCAATCAAAATCAACATTGAAGATATCCAAGCAAGAAGAAAATTACTGTATGATAACCTTGCTTTTATTGGTGTGGGCCATGGTTGGAGTGGATTCACTCTCTTGATTAAAGAACGGGAAAGTCTAAAAGTTTGTCGCTCGTAATTACCAAAACAAAAAATAATTAAAAATATTACTAGTGGGTAATAGATTATAAAAGTTGGAAAATAGCTAATGAAAAAGAATAATACAACGTGCCAGAGAAACAATGTATAAATATTTGCATGTATTGTCGAGAAGACAGACCAAATGATTTTCTTGTTTAATAATGATTCGACTTGATCACGAAATAATAGGAAGAGTGAAATTAGCCCTAAAGATGAAATTAAATATACAGTGGTTGGAGGGTCTTCATTTGAAAAAGAAAGTAACCGATAATTCGACACTGATAAATACTGCTCAGTTGTTGTGTGAATATAAGATAGATAGCTGTAAGAAAAGAATGTTATTCCTGCAAACAACGATTTTCTGAATGCAAATATTTTTCCATCGGCTAGAAAATAACCTAGCTGGTGTATTGTTAACCAAAAAATTAAATAATTAAACAGCTTTATATACGAGAGAGATAAGTTGAATTCAATATTGTCAATTAAGACCAAGGTAAATATCAAAAAAGAAAGAGTCAAATACGGATTCTTTTTATGTAGATATATCGTTAGTGGACAAAACAATACAACTACTAAATAAATTGACACAAGCCATAATGGCCACATGATAAATTCTGTGACTGTGAGAATTCCATCTTGTTGATTTGTAATATACTTAGGAAAATAAATTAATTTTGTTGCTGCGTTCAAAGACACTGTAATGAAGAATATCCAAACAAGAACAGATCCCATCAATCCATCCACCCTATCTGTCAAAAATTTCCACTGACTTCCGTCCCTGCCAACATTTGAATACCAAGCAATCTTATTAGTGAAACCTGTAGAAAAGAAAAATAGGGCCATCCCCGCTGTCAACCACGTGACAGGAGTTAAGGAACTATCTAAAACAGTACGATTGTAAATAATAAATTCTCCACTTGATTTTTCAAAATCTAGAAAATAGTTTGTATTAAAAATAATTAGCAACAAACCTGAAACTTTTACAAAGTCAATAAACCTAACTCTAGAATTTGAAGTTTTAGATACTTCGTTCAGAGCTTTTTTGAAGCTTCTGAAAGAAGGCAGAAATAAGCCTGTAAATTGTTTCATACTAAATATTTTACATACTATATGGTTCTTGAATAGGAATATAATTACATTGTGGAAATAGTACTTTATCAGCCAGAAATTGCGGGAAATGTTGGCGCTTGCATACGACTCTCTGCTAATACAGGTATTCCGTTAAATATAATAAAACCATTTGGTTTTAGCTTTCAGGAGAATAAGATTCGCCGTGCTGGATTGGATTATCATGATTTAGCTACGGTCAGTACATATGAAAATTGGGATGAGTTTATTCAAATAAACCAAAACAAAACAATCGCATATCTTTCGGCAAAGGGAAGCAAAAACTATTGGGACTCTAATCTTCTATCATTTGATTACTTAGTTTTTGGTCCGGAATCTGTCGGATTACCACAAGATATTATTTTGGAGCAAAAATATCTTTTAACAATACCAATGGATGATAATTCGCGAAGTATAAATTTAGCTAACTCAGTTGCAATAGTTGGGTATGAATACCTGAGACAGAAAAATGTATAGTAAAGTTTTACTAGTTTTCGTTGGTGGTGGAATAGGTACAGTCTTAAGGTTTTTATTAAATACACTAATAAATGTATCTTCGTTACCACAGTTCTCGACGTTGTTTATAAATGTACTTGGATCATTCTTATTCGGAATAATATATTCAATAGTTGCAGAAAATAGCTTGGTTAGCATTTTCCTACTTACAGGCATACTTGGAGGTTTTACTACCTATTCACAATTTACCTTTGATCTAATACAATTAAATACCCAATCACAATTATCTACAGTTAGTTATTTTTTTGCAACAGTACTTCTATCAATCATTGGTGCATTAATAGGTGTATACATTGGTAGTAAACTGGTAAATTAGATTATGGAAAATATATTTTGGGTGGGTCTGTTAGTAATAATATTATTTTTATTACTCAGATATAGATCGTTAGAAACCAAGATAAAACTATATGAGAACTTTGATAAAGTTGAAGAAATTAAAGTTTTAAAAGAAAGTATCAATAAGATTGAAAGTGAACTTAACTATATTAAAGAAAAATACGGGAGTTGATTATGCCAAGTTTTGACATTACCTCAGAATTCGACAAACAAGAAGTTTTAAATGCTGTAGACCAAAGCAAAAGAGAAATTGTTAACAGATATGACTTTAAAAATACAAAAACTTCTATTAATAGTTCAGAGTCAACTGTAAGTATTAATAGTGTCACTAAAGATCGTCTTTTAGCTGCAGATCAAGTGTTAAGAGAAAAGTTTGCAAAAAGAAATATATCTATAAAATTTTTATCTGACTTTGCAGATGAAGAAACACCGTCTGAAAACAAGAGGGTTTACACCCTAAAAACTGGGATTGAAACTGTCGATGCTAAAGAAATAGTTAAATTTATTAAAGAAAAAGATAAAAAAATTCAAGCCTCTATTCAAGATGGTTCGATACGTGTAACTTCAAAAAAAAGGGACTCTCTGCAATCCATTATGAACGAGATTAAAGATAAAAATTATGATATACATCTATCATTTGGAAACTTTAGAGATTAAACCTTTTTTTTAATCGTTTAAAAATTTGTCTCGAAAGCAAAATAGAAACGACTAAATAAAGTATATAAACTTCAAAACCTACATTTGCTTTATATCCAAAGTAATAAAAGAATATTAGAACAACAGCGCCATGTATAGCCCGAAATATAGAAAACAACACAAATGTTTTAAATGTTTTTGTTTGAATTAGTTTATTAAGTTTATTTATAAAAAAACCTTTTTCTATTTCTAGAAATTACCTTATAAATTGCATTTCTAATGAATTTCGGAATTATGTATGAAATTTTAATAATTTTATAAAATGCACCCAGATCAGCGACAGACTCAATAATTGCATCAGAAGCATAAAATTTTTCTTTATTCTTTATATAAACAACTTCATCTCTAGCTATGTCTTCTTTACTAAGATCAAGCTGATTAGATATGCTTACATTTTTATTTTTTTTATTTATAAATTTTCCATAAGCACTGCAAACAGTACAGTTTTGGTCTACAAAAATTTCACTCATTTACTTGAAACTCTAAGCTAAGACTGTTGACACAATACCTTTTCCCTGTAGGTTTTGGGCCATCAGGAAATACGTGACCTAGATGGGAAGAACAAATTTTACAAAGTATTTCAGTTCTTATCATACCTAGAGTGGTGTCTTCTTTAGTTTCTATTTTTTCTGCAACTGCATCAAAAAAACTTGGCCATCCTGAGCCTGATTCATACTTTGTTGACGAATCAAATAATATTTCTTTGCAAACTGCGCATACATAATTTCCAATTCTTTTTTCATTAAGAAGTTTTCCAGAAAATGGAGGCTCTGTTCCACAAAATTGTGTAACTTGTATTTGTTCTGCAGTTAAATGGTCTTTATTTATTGTCATAGGATTATTTTATCTTATTGAGGATTAAAGTATATTTCTGTGATTGCAGACTCTGTTTCTACTATTTCAATCTTAAGAGCTGTATTAGTTTCAACTATCTCTACATCACCTAGGGAGTCTTTGTAATCGAGTTTTACTAACGCTAAATATTGCTTACTTCCTATTGGTAATATTTTTAAGTTTGTTATATTAGATACATTTTTATTTTTATTAATTATATTTTCAATTGATTTAAGTTTCTCTTGTGAAATACTTTCTCCAGTAATTAAATGTTTCATTTCATACCCTAAAAATAAACCAGACACCATGAGTAGAACTCCAATAGAAATTGCAGATATTGAGTCATATATCGAATTTTGGGTAAGTGATGAAAGTATGGTTCCGACTAATGCTATAAAAAGTCCTAAAGTTGCTGCAAAGTCTTCCACTACAATCGCTATTAAGGGTCCATCTGTTGATTCTTTTAATAGTCCAACAACACTTTTTTTATTATCTTGTCCCTTTTTTAGCTCTGTAATAGCTTTTTTTAACACATAAGACTCGAGTATTATCGAAACAATTAATAATGTTATTGAAATTGCTAGGTTTTCAAGCTTTTTAGGATGTGAAAGAGATTCTATTCCATGTTCTAAAGAAACAAGTCCTCCAATAGTGAAGATAAGCACAGCTACGACAAGTGTCCAAAAATATTCTTCTCTGCCTCTCCCTAAGGGATATATTCTTGCATCTACCTTTTTTGATTGCTTTATTCCAAACCATAAGAGAAATTGGTTACCTGTATCTACAAATGAATGTATAGCTTCTGAAAACATTGCACTGGACATAGTTATTGTTGCAATGACTGATTTAGCAATACCTATAGAAAAATTGACAGACATTGCAAGAAAAACCGTTTTAGATGATTCGTTAGTTGCCATCAGCAAACCATCTAACAAGTTCTTGAAAACCACCAATACGTTTGTTGTCCATAAATATCTGTGGAACGGTTTTCACGCCTTCACCTAATTTTGAATAAAATTCAGATCTAGCTGAGTCATCAGATAAATCAATTTCAGTAAAGCTAAGGTTGTTTGACTCAAGCAAGGATTTTGCTCTATCACACCAAATACAGAAATCTTTAGTATATATTTCTATATTCAACTGTTATCAGGTCCTGTAAATATTTCATTTGTTGTTTGTGTAACTCTTATGAACGTAGTACTTTTTGGCAAGTCCTTAATAGACTTTGCACCTACATAGGAACATGCTGATCTAATTCCGCCGAGGACTGATTGAACAGTAGAGTCAATCTCACCTTTGTATTTAAGTCTTACTTTTTTCCCTTCAGGTGCACGGTGTTCTGCAAGGTCACCATAATATGTTTCTTGAGCTTTTCTTGAGGACATTCCATAAAAATCTTTGTACTGAATACCATTTTTATCGGTGACAAGTTCTCCTCCCGATTCTTTGTGACCAGCAAATATTCCACCAAGCATGACATAGTCAGCACCAGCACCAAAAGCTTTAGAAACATCACCTGGGTACTTGCAACCACCATCTGCAATTACATGTCCACCAAGACCGTGAGCGGCATCAGAACACTCAGAAATAGAAGAAAGTTGAGGGTAGCCCACACCTGCTACTTTTCTAGTAGTACAAACTGATCCAGGACCAATACCAATTTTAACTATATCAGCACCAGCAAGGATCAGTGCTTCTGTCATTTCTCTTGTAGCTACATTTCCTGCAATAATTATTTTGTTTGGAAATTTTTCTCTATATTCCTTAACTGATTCTACAAAATCTTCACGGTAGCCATTTGCAACATCCAAGCATAAAAATTTTAATCCTTCTTCTAGTTTGAAGACATCTACAGCTTTCTGAAAGTCTTCTTTTGAAGTGCCCACAGTCACAGCAAGATATTCTGGATCTAGACTTTTTAGGTTTTCTTGCCATTCATCTAAAGTATAAAATTTATGAACTGCAGTAAGCATGTTGTGAACTTGAAGTGCCCTAGCTGTTTCAAACGTTCCTGTTGTATCCATATTTGCGGAAAAGATAGGTACACCAGTCCATTTTTCGCTTGAATGTCGAAATTTAAATTCTCTGTTTAATTCGACTTCCGCTCTTGATACGAGTGTACTTCTTTTAGGTCTTATCAACACATCATCAAAAGTTAACTTTATCTCATCTTCTATTCTCATAATGTTTTATATCACTTATCCTAAATAACAAAGATTATGATAGTTGAATTTCCTTTTTTTGCCGCTGGTATTAATTATTTTCCACATGAAATATCAGTTTTACGTATATTTGAGCCAAGATATCTTCTTTTAATAGGTGATAGTATTCAAAATAACAATACATTTTGTGTTGGTAGGTCGTTGGATAATTTAAATGAGATTGCCTCAGAAGTTAGGATTATTGATCATCAAGACATATCAAATGCTGAACAGGTAGTAGTTGTAGAGTGTGTCAATCTAATAGAAGTTACAAATATCAACCTTGAAAATGAATATCCAAAAGCGTCAGGTGAGTTAGTAATAGATATTGGGCTACCGCCAACCGAAGATGAGCTTTTATCACTTGAAGCAGATATCAAGAGAGGCATTGGAAAATTGATAGAACAAGGTTTAGATATTGAATTACCAATATTTGAAATAGACTCAGCAAATAGAATTCTAAAACTTTGGGAACTGTCAGCAAAGTTGCCAATGGCTGATGAAACAAGGAATTATCTAGTTTCCGAAAGAGAAATTGTTAAAAGATACTCCATATTAAAAAATTATGTTCAAAAAATAAATGACATAGATTTTTAAATATTTTTCCACTTTTTATATATTGAATTGATTTCAAACTTAAATTGTTCTGTATTAGTTATTAAATAATTCAAAGTTGAAGATACATCATAATCTACTAACTCTTTTCTACTTATGTCACTGTCATACCAGTCTTTAAAAAGAGTCTCTGTTACCTCCGGATGGAATTGTACGGCAATAGAATTTCCAATTGTAAAGATTTGAGGATATTTTGTCGAAGCAATAAGCTCTGCTGATGGAGGAAGGGTGAAGGTGTCTCTATGCCATAAAAAAACTTTTGAATTTTTTAACCCTGAGAATATTTCAGACTCTTTGTGAAATTCTAACTCTTTAAATCCAAACTCAATCTCTTCAGAAAGAAATGCTGTGCCTCCCATTGAATCAGCAATAAGTTGTGCACCTAAGCAAATACCAAATACTTTAGTTCCGTTATTAATAACTTTATTAAGCCATTCCTTTTCTTTGAGCAAGTATGGATAGGTTTCTATCTCATATGCCCCCATGTGCCCACCCAATATGATATATTCATGATGCTCTGAAAGTGATTCCCAATTAACGTCCCATGCATACTTTTCTTCTATATCAATATTTGATAACGATCCGAGAGTTACTTTCGGATCATTTATGATTGCAATTGTTTTTATAGTTTCCATACTTGTGCGCGGAAGAGGACTCGAACCTCCACGGGTTTTACCCCACAGGATCCTTAATCCTGCGCGTCTACCAGTTCCGCCACCCGCGCTAAATCAGTCAAGAAACCAAAAAAGTAATAACGTTGTTACAGAAAACAAAAGAGCAACCGCTGCTGTGATTCTACTCAAATTTCTTTCGGCTAATGTTTGACCAATATTTCCAGATGCACCTGGTCCACCCAACATATCCGATAGGCCACCACCTTTTCCACTATTTAATAATACAAGTCCAATAAGTGCTATCGAAATAACTATATGTACTGCAACTAAACTCGCTGTTAATGTATCCATAAAAATTACTCTTTCAATCTAGATTGTTGTTTAACTTCTTCTTCAAGTTCCTGTATCTTTTTTTCATTCCCAAGATACCCGATTCTTGTTATTTTATCATCATTAATGTTAAATGCGAGAGGAATTCCAGTCGGAATATTTATATCCACAATATCATTGTCAGAAATTTTTTCTAGTATTTTTAGTATTGCTCTAATGCTATTTCCATGAGCAACAACTAATACATTTCCTTCTTTTGTTTTTGACTTAATTAAATTAAGTGTCTCTTGAACTCTCACGACCACATCTTCTAATGACTCCCCTAAAGGTAATCTTTCTTGGATTTCTTTGTAAATTAAATCATTGTTTGGATTATATTTTGAATCTTTTTCAACTAAAGGTGGTTTTATTTTGTAACCTCTTCTCCATTGTTGAACCTGGTCTTCCCCATATTTATTTGCTGTATCAATCTTATCAAGTCCCTGAAGAGCACCATAATGTCTTTCATTGAGCTGCCATAAATTCTTTATCGGCAATTCGATTGATTCATCTATAGGTAATTCAGATAAAATATGTTTAGCGGTATCTTTTGACCGAGTTAAATATGAGGTGTAACAAATGTTTGGTGCAAAACCGGCATTGAATAATACTTTACCCGCTTCGATAGCTTCTAGTTTCCCCTTTTCAGAAAGTCCTACATCTACCCAACCAGTAAATTTATTTTCTTTATTCCATTCACTTTGTCCATGACGAACAAATATTAAGTTCATAATTTAACTGACTTAATAATTTGTACGAATTTATCTACATCTAAGGAAGCACCTCCAACGAGCACTCCATCAATAATTTTAGTATTAAGTAACTCAGATGCATTTGTGGGTGAGACGCTTCCACCATATATGAATCTTATTTTTTCTTCATCATAGAAAGGCTTTGTTGAAATCTCTTGCTTTACAGAGGAGATAACTTCTATTGCATTTTCAACTGAAGCAACTTTGCCAGTACCTATTGCCCAAATTGGTTCATAAGCAAAGATAATTTCTTCTACTTTGTCTTTTCGAAGACCTTTTACAGCAATATTGACTTGATTTAAAATATAGGATAAATACGCATTAGTGTCTCTCTGATCTTCAGATTCGCCAAAACAAACTATAGGTATAAGGTTGTTATTCACGGCATTATGGACTTTTAGGTTAATTGTCTCATCTGTTTCATTGAAAACTATTCTTCTCTCTGAATGTCCAATAATAGAGTGTGTAATATTTAGTTTACTCAATTGAAGAGCAGACACTTCACCAGTGTAAGCCCCTTCTATGTAAGCTGAAACATCCTGAGATGAAATTTTAATTTTTAGATTATCAGCATCAATAATTGTTTGAAGCGATCTTAAAGATGTATATGAAGGAGCTATAACAATATCGATTTTGTCTTCTATATTAACTTCGAGTGAATAATTGAGTTTTTGTAAAAGCTGTATAGCTTCTAAATGATCTAAATTAAGTTTCCAATTACCAATAATAATCTTTTTCATATTTTCAAAGTATAAGGGGTTTGTAGATATTTACACCGGGCAATTCATTGCCTTGCAAATATTTAAGCGATGCTCCACCTCCAGTAGATATATGATTAAATTTTGAAAGATCGGAAAAAATTCTTATTGCGCTGACGGAATCTCCCCCGCCTACAACAGTGTAAGCATCCAAATTTGAAACGATTTCAGTTATCGATTGTGTACCTAATTTAAAATTATCAATTTCAAAAATACCCATTGGACCATTCCAAAATACAGTATTAGAAGTAACTAATATTGATGCAAATTCTTTAACCGTTCTTTCTGATATGTCAACGCCTATGTCATCATCTGAAAACTCTGATATTTCTTTATCTAACCTTATGCCTGAATCTATAGATTTAGTTACTCCAAAATCTGATGGTAAATGTATCTTCTTACCATTATCTGAATCAAGCAATTCTTTAGCTTTTTGTAGATAGTCCTCTTCATACAGCGATTTCCCAATATTGTTACCAAGTGCTTTTAGGAATGTGAAACACATGCCGCCACCTATTAAAAGATTGTCAACAATCGGTAATAGATTATTGATCAACTGTAACTTATCAGATATCTTTGCACCACCAAGGATGACTGAGAATGGCTTTTTAGGTGAATTTGTGAGTAGTTCTAGGTTGTTAACTTCATTTGTCATTAATTTTCCTTGGTATGCATCTAAAAAATTACCAAAAGAAACTATAGATGCATGATTTCTGTGTGCTGCTCCAAAAGCATCTAAAATAAATGAGTCAAAGTTTTCGGTTACTTTTTTGGCAAAATTTAAATTATTTTCTGTTTCTTCGTTGTGAAATCTTAGATTCTCCAAAAGAAAAACCTTCCCAGGATTTTCATCAAGATGATTCTTAACCTCTGGACCATGAAGAGAGTTAATAAACAGGACTTCCTCGTTCAACAATAATGACATTTCCTCTGCCACAGGTTTAAGAGAATAGTCAAGATTTATTCCATCTGGCCTTCCAAGATGACTCAGAAATGTTACAGATTTTGAAATTTTACGAAGATCTTCTAAATACTCAATAGCCTTAATGATTCTAAAATTATCTTTGACAACCTTTTTATGGATAGGAACATTTAGATCAGCTCGTATGAGGGTGTTGCCAAGTTGTGGTCTGGAAGACAATACTATTCTTTCATATCTCGGTGTAAAATTACTGCATCTTTACCTTCGTTAATCAACCAACCGCCAACCTCTTCTGTCATCACAACACTTCGATGCTTTCCACCAGTACAGCCTATTGCTATACCTACATAAGATTTTCCTTCAGATGTGAATCTAGGTAACAAAAAATCAATTAAGTCTTTTGTCTTCTCAAGAAATATTTCAGCATCTTCGAACGACAGTACATAATTTCTCACCATTGGAGATTGCCCAGTAGAAGAACGTAATTCCTCTCTCCAATGAGGATTTGGTAAAAACCTTACATCTAATACAATGTCTGCATCTCGGGGTGCACCATTTTTAAATCCAAATGATGTAACGGATATCTTTAGATCTTGATTGGTTGCTTCGCCCTGGAATCCCTCAATAATTCTTTTTCTTAGTTCATGTACATTCATATCTGTAGTATCTATAACTAAGTCAGCAAGTTCTTTTATAGGCTTTAATTGATCTCTTTCATTTTTTACTGATTGAGATAATGAATCTAGACCCATTGGATGAGGTCTTCTATTCTCCTCATAACGCTCTATGAGGGTTTCATTATTTGCATCTAAAAATATTACTCTTGTTAATACACCTGATTGACTTAACCTTTCAAGACTTTTGTTAAGTGCTTCTTGTGATGTCCCATCTCTAGCATCAATTGTTAGAACAAGTTGTTTGTTTGATTCAGCAACATCATTAGATTCAACAACAGACTCAACCAACTCAGGTGGTAAGTTTTCAATAACATAATATCCAAGGTCTTCGAAGACATTAGAGCTAGCAGAACGACCAGCACCAGACATACCTACCAGTAACAAAACTTCGGGTCTTTTAGAAACCATTTTTACCTTTCAAAGATATTGTAGTTGCGATGTAATGAGATGGAAGGCATTTTTAATAGGGTGAGTCTCTATAAGCCGTTAAAGTGTGTGAAGATTTTTCTTGCTATGCCAGGGCTAACTATCTCTTCTAAGTCTTGATAGGTAGCTTTAGAAAGTTTTTCAATAGTTTTAAATTTATCTAATACTTTTTTTGAAGAGATGGATCCAACCCCTTCAATGGTTAGTAGTGTTTGTTTATCAAAGTTTTTTATTCTTAATCTTCGATTTTCGTTAATTGCAAACCTATGTGCTTCATCTCTAATATTTTGCAATGTAAAAAGGGCTTCAGAGTTTTTATTTAACATAATTGAGTCTTTTTTAAAAGGTTTAAAAATTTCCTCTTCTCTTTTTGCTAGACCAACAATATCAATATCTAACTGAAGATGATCTATTACGCCTTTAGCAGATGATAGTTGTCCCTTTCCCCCATCAATTAATATTAAATCTGGTTTTCTTCTGAAGCTTGGGTCGTTTTCTGTATTCTTTGTTAACCTTTTGAGTCTTCTAAATAAAACTTCCTCCATTGATTTAAAATCATCCTGTCCTTGAAATGATTTGATGTGAAATTTTCTATACATTGAAGGTTTTGATAAACCATCCTCCATTACAACCATTGAGCCGACTCTGTAATCAGGTCCTAAGTTTGAAATATCGTAGGCTTCTATACGGTAAGGAATATTTTTCAAACCTAATTTATTTTTTAACTGTTCTAAAGATCTTGATCTAAATTCTAAATCTGTCCTTCTTCTAAAATTTACAACTCTTCGTAACTCTTTTGCGTCAATAATTGCTGTGTCTAAGAGTTCTTTTTTCCATCCCTGCTTGGGAGTTTTTAGTACAATTTTGCGACCCCATTTGTGTGTCAGTTGTTCTTGAATGAGATCTATATACGGAAAACTGTGGCTAACAAGGATTTCCTCAGATGGTTGATTTTCAGAAAATATTGACAAGATAATCTGAGGTAAGTATTCGTCATGTTTTTTTGTATCTATGGGTTCAAATGTTTTCTTAACTTCCCCAATAATTCTTCCGTTTCGTATCAACAAACAAGATATAACTACATCCAAATTGCTTACATCTATACCTATAACATCAACAGATTTAGTATTTGAAACCATTAATGTTTGCGTTGAACGTGCATTTTCTAGATGCTCTATCAACTTTTTAGCTTCATTAGCTTTTTCATATTCCTGATTAGAGGAATATTTTTTCATATCTGATATTTTATCGTTCACGTATACATCTGATTTTCCGGAATAGAAATTTTCAATATTATTCAACATTTCTGTATATTCATTACGTGGAACTGCATCTATACATGGTCCAGCACATTTTTTAATATCATAGAGCAAACATGGTTTATTGAGTTTTTGATGTCTTTCAAAAACATTCTTAGTACAAGTTCTTACAGGAAATATATTAATTAAGTGATCTAAAGATCTTCTTGCAGCGCCAATAAATGGGAAAGGTCCAAAGTTAATATTATTTGAGTTTATTTTTCTAGAAACATAAGCCCTTGGCCACTCATCATTTGTGAGTGTTACATACGGATAGGATTTATCATCTTTGAGTCGCACATTATATTTCGGCTTATATTGCTGAATGAAAGAATATTCAGCCAATAATGCATCTGCTTCATTTTTTGAAGTAACAAAACTTATTTGAGTTGCCTCTGAAGTTAATCTTTTTATCTTCCAAGTTGAGTTTTCACGAAAGTAGGAAGGTACTCTTTTACGAAGGTTTTTTGCTTTACCTACATAAAGTGGGTCATTATATTTATCTTTAAATATATATATTCCAGGATTTTCTGGAATCTCATTTGTTTTTATTTTATCCATTTAAAGCAAAAATTTTAAATATTTACCTGTGAGAGAATTCTTATCTCTAACAATACTTTCAGGCGTTCCAGATGCTACAATTTTGCCACCATTTTCGCCACCCTCAGGACCGAGGTCAATTACCCAATCAGAGTTTTTTACTACATCAAGGTTATGCTCAATAACTACTACTGTATTACCCTTGTCGACCAGCATATGCAATACTTCAAGTAATTTTTGGACGTCTGCAAAGTGAAGTCCGGTTGTGGGTTCATCTAGGATATACATTGTTTGACCTGTAGAACGTTTGCTTAATTCCTTAGCAAGCTTAACTCTTTGAGCTTCTCCCCCTGAAAGTGTTGTAGCTGCTTGACCTAAGGTAATATAAGAAAGCCCTACATCATCTAATGTTTTGATTACTTTAAAAATTGAGGGCTGATTTTCAAATATTTTCAATGAATTTTCAATAGTTGAGTTTAGAATATCAGCAATACTATAGCCTTTCCATTTTATACTCAATGTTTCTGGATTATATCTTGAACCATCACAGTCTTCACATTTAACATAAACATCAGGTAGGAAATACATTTCAACTTTGATGGTGCCGTCACCCCTACATACTTCACACCTACCACCAGGTACATTAAAAGAGAATCTTCCTGGTTTATATCCTCTGATTTTAGATTCTTCAGTCATAGAATATAATTTACGGATCATATCGAAAACACCAGAATAAGTGGCTGGGTTTGATCTAGGTGTTCGTCCAATTGGTGATTGATCTATTTCAATTAATTTATCTAGGTAATTTAATCCTGAGATACTCTTATGTATACCAGGAGGTATCCAATTCTTCCTTGTAAATTCATTTTGAATAGCCTTAGATAAAATTTCGGTTACAAGTGTGGATTTTCCACTTCCAGATACTCCAGTAACGGAAATAAATTTACCTAGAGGAAACTCAACTGTAAGGTTTTTTAAATTATTTTCTTGGGCTCCTCTTAATACAATTTTTGACTTGTTTCCTTGCCTTCTTACTTTTGGATATGGAACTTTAACTTTTCCAGAAAGGTATCTACCTGTTATAGATTTCTTTACTTGAGCAACCTCCTCCCATGTTCCAGATGCAACAATATTTCCACCTTGTTCGCCAGCTCCCCAACCAATATCAATTAGGTGATCTGATTGCTTCATGGTTTCTTCGTCATGCTCCACTACTAGTACAGTATTTCCTAGATTTCTAAGGCGTATTAACGTTTCTATTAATTTATTATTATCCGATTGGTGTAACCCTATGGAAGGCTCGTCTAAGACATATAAAACTCCAGTCAAACCTGAGCCAATTTGTGTGGCTAATCTAATTCTTTGAGCTTCTCCACCTGATAGTGTTGCGGCTCCACGATTTAACTGAAGATAGCCAAGTCCTACTTCGTTTAAAAAGTTAAGTCTTTCTTTTATTTCTCTAAGAATAGCTTCTGCTATCTCTTTAGAGTTTCCTGTTAGTTTTAATTTATCGATAACATCATAAGCCTTGGTTATTGATAGTTTGTTGAACTGTCCTAAAGTTAGTG
This sequence comes from uncultured Candidatus Actinomarina sp., assembly GCA_902510965.1. Taxonomy (GTDB): domain Bacteria; phylum Actinomycetota; class Acidimicrobiia; order Actinomarinales; family Actinomarinaceae; genus Actinomarina. The sequence continues at coordinate 22,987 of CABXDM010000001.1, read as the reverse complement.
ACTTTACCTGTACCATTCTTGATCGTTCATTAAGTCTCTCACCTTCGCAACCACCACATGGAAGTTCACGCATAAATTGCATGTAGTAGTCACGTGCATGGTCTGATGTGGTTTCCTCGTAAAGTCGTTTAAACATTGGGATTATTCCAGGATAGGATCTCTCCCAAGTTCTTGAATTACCAAATCTATTTGTATATCTAATAGGAGTCTTAATCCCGTCACTTCCATTTAGTAAAATATGCTTATCGTTTTCTGACAAATCTTTATAAGAAATATCCATTGGTATCTCAAAAAATTCGCAGACTCCATAAATCTGTGCTCTAAAGTATTTTCTGGTAGACATATCGGGAAATACATTTTCACCTATGCTTAATTCTCTATTTTTAATCAATAGTTTTTCATCAATCTCGTAATTTATACCAAGCCCATTACAAGTATTGCAAGCACCAAAAGGTGAGTTAAATGAAAAGTCTCGTGGCTCGAGTTTGTCATAAGAAGTTCCGCACTCTAGGCATCCTAGATTTTGACTATAATTCTGAATATTTTCATTAAATCTTATATCAAGAGTTCCCCCTGTAAGCTTTAATGCTGTTTCAATAGATTGGGGTAGTCTTCTTCCTGGTGTTTTTTTAATTTTTACTCTATCAACAAGAACAGATATGTCATGATTGAAATATTTATCAAGTCTCTTTGCCTCATCAAGTCTTGTAAGTTCACCGTCTATATAAGCTCTTGTAAATCCATCTTTTAATAAATCCTTAAAAAGAGATTCAAACTCACCCTTTCTGGATTTAACTACTGGAGCTAGAATCTCTATGTCTACGTTTTCACCAAGGGACATAACTTGATTTACAATAAAATCTACTGACTGCTTTTCAATTTTAGAACCACATATTGGACAGTAACTTATACCAATTCTCGCCCAGAGTAAACGAAGATAGTCATGCACTTCAGTAACTGTACCTACTGTTGATCTTGGACTTCTTGAAGACGTTTTTTGGTCTATTGCTATCGCAGGTGACAATCCCTCAATACTTTCAACATCTGGCTTTTCCATTTGACCTAAAAACTGTCGAGCATAAGCCGATAAACTTTCAACATACCTACGCTGTCCTTCTGCATATATTGTATCAAAAGCAAGTGACGATTTGCCCGATCCTGACAAACCAGTAATTACTACGAATTTATTTTTTGGAATATCGAGTGAAATATTTTTTAGATTATGTTCTTTTGCACCTTTTACTTTTAAATAATCTTGAGACATTAGCTTGGTAACTCCATAATTTCTTTTTTAATCTCTTTAAGTTCGTCCCTTAATCTAGCAGCTAATTCAAACTCTAATAAATCAGCGGCAACCTTCATTTCCTTTTCAATATTTTTCGAGATTTTGTATAAATCTTGCTTTGAGGCATTGCTCAAATCTATATTTGATTTGAAATCCATATCATCCCTAGATGGCCTATTTTTCTCAACCATTTCAAGAATGTCAGTTATCTCTTTTGATATCGTTGTAGGAGTAATACCGTATTTTTTGTTGTGAGCAATTTGGATTTCTCTTCTTCGGTCAGTTTCATAAACTGATTTTGCAATTGAGTCAGTTTTTCTATCTGCATACATAATTACGTACCCATCCTTATTTCGAGCTGCTCTACCTATTGTTTGTATAAGGCTAGTTTCTGATCTTAAGAATCCTTCTTTATCCGCATCCATAATTGCTACCAGTTCTACTTCTGGTAAATCTAATCCCTCACGCAAGAGGTTTATACCAACTAAGACATCAAATTCACCTTTTCTTAAATCACGCAGTATTTCAATTCTTTCAAGAGTGTCTATGTCTGAATGTAAATATCTAGTCTTAATTCCCATCTTTAAAAAATAGTCACTTAAAGCTTCACTCATTTTTTTAGTTAAAGTTGTGACTAAAACCCTATTTCCCTTGTCAATAACCTGTTTTATTTCTTTTAACAAATCCTCAATTTGATTTTCAGTTGGCCTAATAATAATATTTGGATCAATTAGTCCTGTTGGTCTAATAATTTGCTCCACGAAGTTACTTGAATTTGCATTTTCCCACTTACCTGGGGTAGCTGATACAAGTACGGTATTTTTAATTTTTCCTTGCCATTCTTCAAATTTTAAAGGTCTATTATCTAAAGCAGCTGGAAGTCTAAAACCGTAATCAACTAATGTTGTTTTTCTAGATTTATCACCTGCAAATTGCCCCCTTATTTGAGGTATAGCAATATGGCTCTCATCTACAACCATTAAAAATTCTTCTTGAAAAAAATCTAGTAGCGTATACGGTGGATCTCCTGGTTTTCTTCCATCAAAATATCTGGAATAATTTTCTATTCCTGAGCATACCCCTAACTCTCTCAACATCTCCAAATCAAACATAGTTCTTTGTTTAATTCTTTGAGCCTCTAATAATTTATCCTGTTTTTCAAACTTTTTTATCTGTTTATTCATATCTTTTTCAATTTGATTTAAAGCATTGTTCATGACATCCTCAGATGTTACGTAATGTGAAGCTGGAAGAATTGCTAGTTCTGTAAGTTTTTCTAATATTTCACCAGTAACAGGATCTATTCTCAGAATATTCTCAATTTCATCACCAAAATATTCAACTCTAAAAATTGTTTCCTCATACACAGGGAATATGTCTAGGGTGTCACCTTTAAGCCTGAATGTTCCTCTTGTGACTACAAGATCATTTCTTACGTACTGTTGTCGAATAAGTTCTTCTAATAGTTGGTCAAGTTCGAATTCTTCACCCTTAAAAAGAGGTATAATTTTATTTTTATACTCTTGGGGAGAACCCAGGCCATATATACAAGAAACTGATGAAACTACTATGACGTCTTTTCTTAGTAACAATGCACTTGTGGCTGAATGTCTTAATCTGTCGATTTCTTCATTTATATTTGAATCTTTTTCTATAAAAGTATCTGTCCTTGGAACATAAGCTTCAGGTTGATAATAGTCGTAATATGATACAAAATATTCAACCCTATTTTCTGGAAAAAATTGCTTAAACTCATTAGCTAGTTGAGCAGCTAATGCTTTATTTGGCGCGAGTACGAGGGAAGGCATTTGCAACTCTTCGATAAGCCAAGCAATTGTGGCAGACTTTCCAGATCCTGTAATACCCATTAATGTTTGGTAATCTAATCCTTTTGTAACACCATTTTTTAGATTTTGTATTGCTTTTGGCTGATCACCTTGTGGTGTAAAATCAGATATTACTTTAAACTTATTCATTAATCGAATCAAGAAAATTATCTAATTGTGCTTGTAATTCTTTAACTGAAGTATTTTCGATAACCGACCCAAGTGATTTCCACCAAGCTTTATCTTGTTGAGTTTTAATTCGATTATCTATATCAGTTAATGACATACCTCTTTTTTTAAGTCTGTTTCTACGTGTTTGTTCGTCAGCAAAAATAACAATAGTAGGATAAAGTTTAGAAATATTCTTAGGGGCTGAAGCCTCGATGAATAAGTGTCCTTTGGTTTCCTGTATTACTACTAATACTCGTTCTGTTATTAAAGGATGTAGAAAATTTTCTAATAATCTAAGTTTTTCAGAATTTGTAAAAACAATATCTGCTAACAATTGTCTATCAACAACATTTTCGTTTAGACAATCGCTGAATTCTTCTTTTAAAAATGGTAAAGAATCTTGACTTTGTAAGATGTCGTTTGAAATCTGATCCAAATCAATTGTTTTAAAGTTTTTGTTTGCTAAATATTCACAAGCAGTGGACTTCCCACTTCCTATTGGGCCTGTAATAATTGTTACTCTTGAATCCATATGCTTAAGGATAAAGAATATTAGGAATTATTAGGAGTTTCCTATTCCTCTTTCTTTGAGTTCCTGAAGAATATTCTCTAAAGATTCATCTACACCTTCAACAGTTTGACGTTCTTGTTTTTGTTCCTGTTTTTCCTCAGATTGTGACGAGTGAGTTTTAGGAGCATTTTTCTTTTCTTCCACATCTTTCCAATTGGGATCAGCTTGTTTGATTGAAAGATTAACTCTCCTTTTAGGTATATCAAGTTCAGTAATTTTAATTTTGACTTTTTGACCTATAGCAAGTGCTAATTCTGGAGAATCAACTTTGTCAACTGAAATCTCTGAGACGTGAACTAGGCCCTCTACACCTTTTCCAATAGTGACAAATGCACCGAATGGCACTACTTTAGTAACTTCGCCATCAACAATATCATCTTGCTTGTATTGTAGTTCAAAATCTGACCATGGATCTTCTGTTACTTGTTTAATAGATAAAGATATTCTTTCTTTGTCATTATCTATTTCAAGAACTTTTACAGTAACGGTATCTCCAACTTTTACCACTTCATTCGGATTCTCTACATGTCTCCATGATAATTCTGAAACGTGAACTAGGCCATCCATACCGCCAATGTCAACGAATGCTCCAAAATTAACAATCGAAGATATCTTACCTTCTTTAATATTTCCTACCTCTAAATTTTCTAAGAAACTCTTTCTTTCTCCTGATTGTTCTTGTTCTAAGTGAGCTTTTCGTGAAAGTACAATATTATTTCTCTGACGATCAAGTTCTAAAATTTTTGCTTCTATCTCTTCACCAATATAAGAAGTTAATTCCTTTACTCTCCGGACGTCAATTAAGGAAGCTGGAAGAAAACCTCTTACGCCAATGTCTACAATTAACCCACCTTTTACACTTTCAATTACTGTCCCTTTGACAGATTTGTCATTATCTGAGATCTCTTGAATGTCCCCCCAAGCTTTTTCATAAATAGCCCTTTTAACTGAGAGAATAAGTCTTCCTTCATCATCTTCTTTATCCAATACAAGAGCTTGAATCTTGTCACCTTCATTTACAAGATCTTTAGGGTTGACCGATTTTCGAACTGATAATTCTCTGGATGGTATTACTCCTTCTGATTTGTAACCAACATCTACCATTACTTCATTTCGGTCTATGCGGACAATAGTTCCTTCAATAACGTCACCATCATTAAAAGTTATTAGAGTTTTTTCTAGTAAATCTGGGAAATCTTCAGGTTTGATATCGTCTGGGAGTTCAACAACGTTTGAAGGTTCAATTACCTTCTCTTGATTATCTGTCATATAGTTTAATTATTTCCAATCATATTATTTTCGACTTTTAGCATAACATATCTACAGTTTTTACAAACGAATATTAATTATTTGCTAAATTTTTATTATTTTTTATATTAACAAATAATGGAACTTTAAGTTGAGTTGCGCTTTCCATTTCGGTTCTTATGATGTTTGTGACCTCTTCAATGTTTGCAATAGGTGTCTGAACTATAATCTCGTCATGGATCTGAAGTAATAAATCTGTAGATTTTAAATCTGATATTTTACTTTCCACCTTAAGCATTGCTATTTTCATAATATCTGCTGCTGTTCCTTGAATGGGAGCATTCATTGCAATTCTTTTTCCCATGGCTTTTAGTTGAAAGTTAGAAGAACCTAACTCTTTTATAATTCGTTTTCTTCCATAAAGTGTTTTTGTAAACCCATTTTTTTCAGCATCCGATACTATTGTGTCCAAAAAACCTTTTATTTTCGGGAACTGAGAAAAATATGCATCTATGAGTTCTTGTGCTTCATTTTTAGTAATATCAAGACTTTTAGAAAGTCCAAATGATTCCATTCCATAAATAAGACCAAAGTTAACTTCTTTAGCCTTTCTTCTCATATCTTTTGTTACAGAAGCTAAGCTGACGTTAAAAATTCTTGATGCAGTTTCAGTGTGGATATCAGAATCAATAGAACTAAGGATTTCTATCATATTTTTATCAGCACTTAGATGGGCAAGTACTCGTAATTCAATTTGTGAGTAGTCAGAAATAATAAAAGTATGATTCGTGTCAGCAATAAAGAATTCCCTTATTTTTTGGCCAATATCTGTTTTATTAGGAATATTTTGGAGATTTGGTTTTTCTGAAGATAGCCGACCAGTTGTTGTTCCAAAAAGATTGTAAGTTGTATGAATTCTATTTTTATCGGTAATTTCTGTTTTTAAACCATCAATATAGGTAGATCTAATTTTTTCATATTCTCGATATTTCAATATATATTTAGGGAGTTCGTAATCTTTCGAAAGTTCTTCAAGTACTGAACCATCCGTTGACGGTGCTCCTTTTGGAGTCTTTTTAATCACAGGAAGGTTCATGTCTTCAAATAGAACTTTAGCTAATTGTTTCGGAGAATTTAAATTAAACTCTTGCTTGGTTATCTCGAGTATTTTTTCTCTATAATCAGAGATTTCTTGATTGATAACTTTTGAAAGAGTTTCAATTTTTTTATTTGAAACTTTAACTCCTTTAATCTGCATAGAGTTAAGTACAGATACAATCGGGAAGTCTAATTCTTCATAAAGTTTTATTAAAGATTTATCAGATTTGAAATTCTTTAAATCAGTTATTATATGATTGTAATTTAAATTAAAAAATTTAATAAAGTCATCAATTGTGGATTTTTTATTTAGAAGATTAGCTTGTTCTATATGTTTACAAACATTTAAAAGATTATCCGGTCTTTTATTGGGATCGTGTAAAAATAAAAGACAATCGTAAGCAGTAACATACTTATTATCCAATTTAGGTAATGTAGTAAATAATTTTTGAGTTGTAAGTGAAATGAAATCTTTATCAATGACTACCCCATCTACCAATCGTCCTGCTATCTCATCGTTGACAACATAAATATTATTTTCAAATTCAAAAAGTAAAGAATTGATTGGGAAATTTTTTGAACTAATTTCATTTATAGTTAGGTCTGCAGAATCAACATCAGTAATCTCTTGTTGAGATTTATACTTTCTTATATATTTATTAAGTTCAAGCTTTGTAACTTGCTCTTGTGAATCTTTTAGAACGTTATCTGAATAAAATATAGTATCTTCAATTTTGATATCAGGTATCTTAAGTTCTAAATCGGTACGAATTGTTGCTAGGTCTTTACTCATCAATAGTATTTCTTTATTATCCTCAAATGAACCTTTTATTTTCGGAGTTAATTCATCTAGATTTTTATAAATAGTATTAATATCTTTATATTTTTGTAATAAATTAATTGCCGTTTTTTCACCAACTCCTGGTAAACCTGGGATGTTATCAGAAGGATCACCTTTTAAGGCAAGATATTCAACATATTGCTTTGTGTTTATTCCAAATTTATTTACGAAGAATTTTTCATCTACCAGATCAACATCTGAAATACCCCGTTTTGTATATAGTATTTTTGTCTTATTAGAAATCAATTGATATGTATCTCTATCGCCGGTAACAATAAGAACTTTTTTATTTTTCTGATTTAACGTCACGGAGAGAGATCCTAATACATCATCAGCTTCATAACCCTCTTTTGAAACTTGTGGAATGTTAAACGTATCCAACAGATTGTGTAATAGAGGTACTTGAATATTAAAATTATCAGGTGCAGACGTTCTGTTGGCTTTGTAATCTGTGTATATATCATTTCTAAAGGTATTTCCTGGTAGATCCCACGTTACAACTAATTGTTCTAATTTATAGTCTGACGTTATTTTATTGAGCATTGATAAAAAGCCATGGATGACGTTTGTTGGAGTACCCTTGGATGTCATCAAAGTTTCAGGCAAAGCATAAAAAGCCCTGAAAGCAATGCTAAAACCATCAATGAGAACAATCATCCTTTCATTGTAAACTTAAATTATTTTTCTCTCTTTGGATTAAATATGAAATATAATCATAGAAGTAAAGCCCGGATGGCGGAATTGGCAGACGCGCTGGATTCAAAATCCAGTATCTTCGGATGTGGGGGTTCGACTCCCCCTCCGGGTACTTTTTATATACAAAAAAACTCTTTGTCTAGAATGGTTACTTGAAGAAGATACCTACATTTAGTTTTACAGTTTTTATTGTATTGATTATTTCTTTAATTATTGTTTTCATAAATAGCGATGATACTTTTGGTCAAACTTTTATAGAACAGATCAGGGTTGCTGATAGTGATGAAACATTAGATACTCTATCCGATGAAAAACTTGTTTCGTTAGGAAAAGCAGTATGTCAATCAAGTGCAGAATGGAAAGATGAAAATAACTCCTTGATAGTAATAAATAATATTGTTTCAGATTTTGATATAAATACTTCTGTTGACGATAGAATTTTACCAATTTTACGATTCCAGTCATCGTATGAACTTTGTCCTGAATATGTTGAAAGATTAGAAAGTCTATTCATTGAAGAATAGTAAAGAAATTCTTCGTCGTATGCCTCAATTGCTTCTTGGTCTCTTTTTTTGTGGTTTTGGTCTAGCTTTTACAATTGAAGCTAACTTAGGATTAAACTCTTGGGATGTTTTTCATGACGGGTTTAGCAAGCTTGTAAATGTTAAAATTGGTTTTGCAGGTGTTATAACCGGTTTCATTTTGCTTCTTGGGTGGATACCCCTTAAGCAGGTACCATTTATCGGCACAATTATAAACATACTGACGATTGGTAACGTTATTGATTTAACCATGTTATATTTGCCAGCTCCTGAATTAATGTATGTTAGACATCTATATCTCTACTTTGGAACAATAGTATTTGCGATGGGAGTTGGCCTTTATATAGGTGCTGGATTGGGTCCCGGACCAAGAGATGGAATTATGACAGGAATTTCAAAACTGGGACCAAGTATTAGAGTCACAAGAATAGGAATTGACTTTTCTGCATTTATGCTTGGAGTTTTACTTGGAGGTTCATATGGCTACGGAACGGTTGTAATGGTTCTCTCTGTTGGTCCAATTGTGCAATACTCACTATCAAAATTTGATAAAGGCGCTATTTTCTCACTATAAATACTTGTACATTCAAATTTATCTCACTATTAGCTTTAATGTAGAGACTTCCTTTTTGATAAATTAATCTTCTTATCGCAGATACCGTATCAAATTTATCGTAATCTAATTTATTAACAATATCCTTAACAAGTATTCCATTTTTAACTACGGAAGTAACTGATTGTTCTAATTTAGATAAGTCTTTTGTATTTTTATACTTTGTTCGGCATTTAGAAGAACACAAAAAATATTTTTCAGAAACATTTTTATAAAGAATTCTTCCGCAATAATCACATCTCTGCATTCTAAATTTTTATGAATTCCTGAGAATCTTTATTCGATTGTAAAAGTCTTCTAGGTCTTCCTCTAAATTTAACTCGGGAAGCTTGCTCTTGACCGAGAAAACAACCCTTATTAAAGTCAACCATAAAATCCAACCATTTAGTCTCATTTGGGAGGAGACCATCAAGGGTTATTTCTGGTAAAGGTAACTCTAATATTAAGGACAGATCAGCCCAGTCAATAATATTTTTTTGATCTAAATTCTCAATAAATTTAAAGTTGTCATCATGCAATACAAGACCCAAATATTTTTCATCTTTAATAATCTCAAGAGAACATTTAGTTCTGATTTTATAAAAATCTAAACTTTCTTTGATGCGGGTGAGCTCTTGTTCGCTCTGGTATATAAATAATTTATCGTTAACTCTTTTAATAACAAACCAGTGATTAACTTTTCCGTCTGGTTTAAGTAAAAACGATGTTTTAAATATATTGACCATAGGATCTATAGAGATCAAGGATTCGATAAATTTAATTGCATCATCTCCTTCTATTTTTAAAGAGTGGGTACTTATTACTGTGTCCATAATTAAATTGTACTCAGCCAATCAAGGTTCATGAAAATAAGAAGATCTTGAAACAGCGATGCCAAAATATACATTTTATCGGTAAATATCAAAAGGCCGATAGAGATTAAAACTAAACCAGATATTTTTGAGGAATATTTTTGGAATGCAATAAATATCTTATTTTTAAAACTAAATTTTCCTGATAAAACAGAGATGAGAATAAATGGAATAGATAGACCTAACGAGAAGCTAATCAATAAGCCTACACCCCTATATAGAGTTGCGGAATTTGAAGTTAAAGTTAACAGAGCCCCCAATACAGGTCCAATACATGGAGTGAAACCAAAAGCAAAAGTTAAACCTAAAACAAAATTCTTAAATGTTGAATATTTTTTTATATCAATATAGTTTGCTGAGTAAAAGTATCTCATGTTGAATGTAGGAAAAAGTAATAACAATCCAAAGCATATTATTATTAGTCCACTGACCATACCAAGTGTCGAGGAATTTCTTGTGAAGAAAGATCCAACTGAGGATGCTATGGCAGCCAGAGATATGAAAACTATTGAAAACCCTAAACAAAATTCTAACGAACCTCTAAACCTATTTTGTATTGTGTTCTCGGCCCCTGAAAATATAGTGAGATATCCAGGCACTAACGGTAACACACAAGGTGAGAAAAAAGATAACATTCCAAAAACAAACGATAGAAAAATATTTACTTCCATAGATTAAATATATATATGATTAGGTATTAAGAGATAAATAGTACTTACAAGAATTGTTAAAATCACAAACGTCACATAATGGTTTTTTTGCATCACAAATGTCTCTTCCAAATTGCACAAAACTCATTGAAAGATATCGCCAAAAGTCTTTAGGAAAAAGCAATTTTAATTCTTTTTCAGTTTGGACTGGGTCATGTCTTTTAGTTGAAAGCCCAAGTCTGTGAGAGACCCTCAGTACATGGGTGTCAACAGCTATAGTTGGGTGATCAAATGTTTCTGCAAGAAAAACTGATGCTGTTTTTCTTCCAACGCCAGGGAGTTTTACAAGTTCTTCAATTGTCTTAGGAATCCTTGAGTTATATTCTTTTACAAGTATTTTGGATAATGCATGTATGTTCTTAGATTTAACTTTATAAAAACCTGTAGAGAATACAAGTCTTTCAATACTTTTTAATTTTGCAGATCCCAATGATTTCGCATTTGGATATTCCTTAAACAGCCCCTTAGTAGCTTTATTTACATTTTCATCTGTCGTTTGAGCTGAAAGGACAATCGAAACAAGTAGCTGAAACTGCGTTCTGTATTTGAGAATTGTTTTGATATCAGAGTATTCTTTACGAAGATATGCATGAAATTTTTTAGCTAGCTGATTTAATTCTTTGCTCATATGTCTATTTTAATCTGTATATTAATCTTCATTAGACTGCATGATTAAAAATAAAAAAACATTGGCTGTTTCTTCATTAATACTCTCTGCCTTATTTTTTGGTGGAACTTTCATAGTGGTTAAAAATTTACTTGTTAACTTTTCCCCTATAAATATTGTTTTTTTAAGATATGCAATAGCCTCGTTACTATTTTTGTTTACTGGAGGTATTCCAACTAAAAAAACGATAAAACCTGGAATTTTAATGGGATTATTTCTTTGGATTGGGTATGTAACCCAAACTCAAGGTTTACTTACAACATCAACAATAAATTCAGGAGTTGTAACAGGATTTTATATTGTACTTACTCCAATTTTTTCAAAAATTATAAATAAAACTAATCTTTCACCAAGAAGTTATATTTTTTCGTTAACAGGTTTTATGGGAATATTTCTTATAGCTAGTAATAGTTATGATCAATTATTTGGTAACCTCTTTACGCTTGTATGTGCCACTGGATATGCATTACATATTGTTATGGTCGAAAGGTATATAAAAAATCAAAATATCTCACAGTTAATGTTTGTTCAATCATTTGTAGGTGCTGCACTTTGTCTACCTTTTATAAACCCTTCGCAGTTTAGTTTCAAAATAGAATACGTTTTACCAATTTTGTTCTTGGGTTTCATAGTGAACTTTGCCGCATTTTATTTGCAACTATTTGGTCAAAAAGAGGTAAATGCTGCAACCGCTGCATTATTACTAAGCTTGGAGGCAATCTTTGCCTTAATTATAGGAATACTATACGTAGGTGAAATATTGAACTTTACTAATTGGGCAGGTGTATTTCTGGTGTTGTTATCTATTTTTCTTATTATTAGAGAATAGAATTTTTACTTTGAAGAGTATTCATATATTTCATTATTAGCCTCAACAGCAAAACAAGAAGAAAGAAAATACTTATCAAATAAACAAGAAGTTTTGGACCTTCTGACACCGGAATAACGCAAGTTACTAAATCATTACATAAGCCAAAACCATCCCCACCTGAGGCAATATTAAATACAATTAGGAGTGGGTATGCAAGAATTAGAATTAATGAAAGTAAAATAAGAAAAACAATTATTCGTAATAAAAACATATTTTTTTTATTTTAATATAGTTACATAAATGAAGGTTAAATTAATAAGTTATTCCAAACCGACTGAAGAATTCTATTCAGATGGTATTACAGATGCCCAGGAATTGGTTGCTTTTTGTGCAAGGGTTTCAAATCCATCAAATCAGCTAAATACAGAAACTAGCGAGAAACTTATTAATTATTTAATTAAAAATGCACATTGGTCCCCACTTGAAATGGTTAGTGCTTGTTTGGAAATAGAGACAACGCGTGACATAGCTAGGCAGATTTTAAGACATAGGTCATTTAGTTTTCAGGAGTTCAGTCAAAGGTACGCAAACCCCGTTAAGGATTTGGAATTTAAAATTCGAGAGGCAAGGCTGCAGGATGATAAAAATAGACAAAATTCTGTTGAAACTGAGAATGAAGAAATTATATCCAAATGGAATGAACTACAAGAAGAAGTAATCGAAACTTCAAAGAATGCCTACAACTGGGCTATTGAAGCTGGTATTGCTAAAGAACAAGCTAGATCTGTTTTGCCAGAAGGTAATACAGTTAGCAGATTGTATATGAATGGAACATTAAGAAGTTGGATACATTATATTCAACTGAGAGCAAGTAATGGCACTCAAAAAGAACATATGGAAATTGCAAAAGCGTGCGCAGAAGTTATAAATAGTATATTTCCGATGGGTAAAGATTTAAACTAAGAATCTAGTTTGTATTTAAAAACTAAATAATCTTCTGTGATTTCAAATACTGAATCAGAAATTATCATATAATCTTGATAATCCTTTTCAGCTTGTTTTATAAAGGCTAATCTTTCATCTCCTCCAATTGGTGGCATAGGACGATTCTTTACAGCCTCGGCTCTTTCTTTAAATCGGTTTTGAAATTCTTCAATGTTAAATGTCATAGGTTAATATTAATTAATTTTTCAATAATGTGTTAATTTCATTTCTTAACTGCGTTGTTTTTTTAACTTTTATATTTTTTAATTCAAGAAGCTTCACTCCTTCTTGGTTATTGACTTCCAATTCAACCTTTGATCCTCCTGGATGCCTTTCCAATAATTCTTTTAATAAAATTAAATTTTTCTTATCCATAATTTCTTCCTGTACTGAAATCTTCAATGGTGTAATATCTAAATCAGTCAATAATTTCGATGGTTCTATTAGTTCGAAATCTCTAGCTCTAATATTATTTTCAGTTCCTCCAACATATGTACCAGAAACTTTCAGATACAATTCACCATCTAGCTGTGCATTATATTTTTCTACAAGTTTATTAAAAACAAGAACACCTAGGGAGCCAGTAGATTCTTGAAGGTCAAATTGAATCCACGCATTTCCTCTTCTTGATACCCTTTTTTGAACATTGGATACTAAGCCAGTTATGGCAACACTGACTTCTTCGTCTTCTTCTATATCCATAAGCTCAATAATGGAATGGGTAGATTCAGATCTAAATATCTCTCCATACCCCTCTAAGGGATCCTCACTAACAAAAAACCCTAGCATTTCTCTTTCTCTGTCAAGAAGTTCCTTTTTATCCCATTCAACATTTTTTATGGTCGTGAGTTCGCTTGTTTGTTCGTCAAAGTCAAAGAGAGATGCTTGAGAGTTGTCTTTTTCTTTCTTTAAACCTTTAGCATCTTCTATAAGGTCAATTATTGATTCGTATAAACCTCTTCTAGGTAATCCAAAGTGATCAAAAGCTCCACCTTGAATCATGGCTTCGACTCCCCTTTTGTTTAAAGATCTGGAATCTGTACGTGCTAAAAAATCCTGTACTGTCTCGTATTTTCCACTCTCCCTTTCTGCTACAATTTTTTCCGCTGTTATATCACCGACATTTCTAATAGCTGACAATCCAAACAAAATTTCTCCATTGGCGACAGAAAAATCTTCAATACTTAAATTAATGTCAGGAGTCTTCACATTTACTCCAAGCTCCCTAGCTTCAGCAAGAAATATAGCGGTTCTATCCTTATCTCTCTTAACAGCAGTTAAACATGCTGATAGATACTCTGCGGGGTGATTTGCTTTGAGATAGGCCGTTTGATAAGCAATAAGAGCGTAAGGAACTGAGTGACTCTTGTTAAATCCGTACCCAGCAAAAAATGCTATTTGATCGAAGAGTTCGATTGAAAACTGTTCTGAATAACCATTACTAATAGCTCCATCAGTAAATTTTTTTCTTTGTTGCTCCATAACTTTTGGTATTTTCTTACCCATTGCCTTTCGGAGATCATCGGCTTCGTCTAACTGGAATGCTGAGATTTTTTGAGCAATTTGCATAACTTGTTCTTGATATAAAATTACACCATATGTTTCTTCTAATATCTCTTTGAGATCTGGATGTAAAAACTCTATCTCTTTTTTACCTGTTGCCCTATCTGCAAATTCAATATGCATATTTGCACCCAAAGGTCCAGGTCTTATTAAAGCAACTAAAGCAACGATTTCTTCAAACCTAGTAGGTTTCAAACTTCTTGAAGTAATTTGAGCTATTCTACTCTCAAGTTGGAAAACTCCAATCATGCGTCCTGTTGAAAATAATTCGAATGTTTTTTTGTCATCTAATGGAATTTCATCAATATTAAAATCTTCATTACTAATAAGCTCAACAGTTCTATCAATAATTGAAAGATTCCTAAGACCTAAAAAATCCATTTTTAACAACCCAAGTTGTTCTACAGTGTGCATTTCAAACTGAGTTACTAACTCTGCATCTTTTCCTTTTTTTTGTACCGGTAAATAATTTGTGATAGCTTCGGGAGATATAACGACAGCGGCAGCATGGATTCCATCTTGTCTTCTTAAGCCCTCGAGTCCAAGTGCTATATCAATTATTCTTTTAACCTCCTCATCATTTTTATATTGATTTCTTAATTCAGATGATGCAGTGTAAAACTCTTTACTATAGCCACTATTATTTTCCTCATCTAACTGCAAACATTCACCCAGTGTTGCAGTATTTCCTAATATCATAGGTGGCATGAGTTTTGCAACCTTATCTCCTGCTGAAAATGGAAGACCTAATACTCTCGATGCATCGCGAATAGCTTGTTTTGCTTTAATGGTTGCAAAGGTAACTATGTGAGCAACTTTATCTTCTCCATATTTTCCAATAACATAATCGATAACATCTTTTCGATAACGTTCATCAATATCCATATCAATATCAGGTAGTTCTTTACGGCCTTTATTGAGGAATCTTTCAAAGAGTAACCCATATTTTAAGGGTTCTATTCCTGTTATCCCAAGACAATATGAAACAATAGATCCTGCAGCAGAACCCCTTCCTGCACCAGTTCTGATATTATTTTCTTTTGCATACTGAATAAGATCTCCGACGATTAAGAAATAAGAAGCAAACCCCATAGAATTAATAACTTCAAGTTCATACTCTATTCGTTCAGTAATCTCATCAGTTAATTCTTGGTATACAGACTTTGCACCTTCGTAGACAAGATTTTTAAGATAGTCTTCAACGGTTAAGTTTGGAACATCAATCGGAAAAGCTGGGAGATAATACTTCCCAGATTCAAAATTGTATTCAACTCTATCAGCTATTTCCAAAGTGTTGTCACAAGCACCTGGGTACTCAGAGTTATTAAAAAGTGTTCTCATCTCCTCCGAAGATTTAACATAATATCCTTCTCCTTCAAACTTAAATCTCGAATCGTCATCAATAGTGGCGTTAGTCTGTACGCAAAGCAACGCATCATGAGCAGAGGAATCTTCCGGGTTTACGTAGTGTGAATCATTTGTTGCAACTAGTGGAGCTGAAAGCTCATTTGATATTTTTAATAAATCCGGAAGTATTATTTCTTGTTGTTTAATCCCATGGTTATGAAGTTCTATATAAAAATTTTCTTTACCATAAATGCTTTGATACAACTCTGCCTTTTCAAGTGCTTTCTGATAGCTTCTTTCACCTTGATTGTTACCCTCTTCTATTGAGCCGTCTGGAGCCAAATGCTGGGCAACCTCTCCTCCAAGGCATCCAGATAAAGCTATGACACCTTTTGAATGGTTTCTTAATAATTCATAATCAAGCCTGGGCTTGTAGTAATAACCCTCTGTAAAGGCTTTGCTAGCAAGTTGTACAAGATTCCAGTACCCTTCATTATTTTCTGCTAAAAGTGTTAAATGGTAACGTTTGTTTTTATTTCTATCTGGTCGGTCAAATCTAGATCCTGTTGTGATGTAGGCTTCATATCCGATAATGGGTTTTACTCCATTTTTTTTGGCTATGTTATGAAATTCCAGTGCACCATAAAGATTTCCATGGTCAGTAATCGCAGCTGCTGGTTGTTGAAGCTCTTTTACCCTATCTATGTATGTTTGTATTTTTGCAGCTCCATCCAGCATTGAATACTCAGTGTGGGCATGTAGGTGGACAAAGGATTTACTCATAAAAACATATTAAAAGTATTTTTTAATAATTACACATCTAACACTCGATTAAAAAAAGAAGGTACATCAGAGCTAAAAGAATATTTTTCATTGTCTAGTGTAAATTTTAATACAGCAGAATGAAGCGCAATTGAATTTTCTGGAATTATATGATTTTTAGATGCGTTATAAAGTGTGTCGTTAAGTATCGGTGTTTTCATATATTCCATGTGAGCTCTGATTTGATGATTCCTCCCTGTTATAAGGTCGAGTTCAATCTTTGAGATATTAAAATCTTCATAAAAATTTAGTAACTCATACTTAGTAATTGAATTTCGTCCATTAGTGTCAACGGTTCGTTTACTACGATTTTTCAATGAACGGGCTAATGGAAGGTTTAAAATTCCAGAATCTGAAGGGAGAGCTCCCTCAATTAAAGCAACATAAGATTTTGTGATTTCTCTATTCTTGAATTTATCTTTTAGAAGATTATAAGATTCCAAATTCAGAGCACAAACTATTAGTCCTGATGTGACTCTATCTAATCTATGAACAATTCCCTCTCTATTTTCCTCACCCCAAGATAAAATGCCTGGATGCTCATCCACGAGATAGTCTCGTAAAGTTAATTCTGTAGATTTATTAGTAGGGTGAGTAAGCAAACCGTTAGGTTTATTAAAAATAATGAAATTATCATCTTCGTAGACTACTTTTATGTTACTTATTTTTGAACTCCGAAAATAACAATATGGTGATTCCAATGCTTATTAAGGAATCAGCAAAGTTAAAACTTGGAATAAACAGCAGTTCTACAAAATCTGTTACTTTCCCGCCGTTGTTAGTCACTAAATTCCAACCTCTTTCAGATAAGTTCCCTAGCGCACCTCCAAGTATTAAAATGTAGGAATAAAGTTCAAGTGAACTATTTTTAGAATCTTTTATTTGGAACACCAACCACACTAGAACTAATAAAGAAACCACATACGTAGCATTTGTGTAATCGCTCAGAAATCCGAAAGCTATGCCAGTATTGTAAGTAAGGTCGATAGTTAAAAAGTTTTCTATTAAGACCAACTCTTGAATATTTTCAATTCTGACATAATACTTTGTTAAATTATCTATCAGAGCTAAAGAAATTACTGTAATAGTTGGGTATAGGTACTTTTTAAGAGTCAATTAAAACGGCACAATCTTTACAGTTTGATGAATAGGGCAAAGCCTCTAGTCTTGCTACCGGAATAGCAATTCCACAATTTTCACATATACCGTATTTTTTCTTCTTTATGAGAAAAAGTGCGTGCTCAACTTGATTCAAGAGATATTTTGTATTTTCATCCAAAGTTAACTCTTTTTCTAATTCAAAAGCCATTGAACCACCATCAGCTTCTGATGGATCTGGACTTCTTTCAGCTGAACCTTCAGAAAGCCTCACTTTTTCGCGTTCTTCTTGGTGTCTTTCTAAAATGCCTTTAAGGTTTACTTGTTCTTGTTCAAGTTTTTTCTTGAATTTATTAACGGTATTAGCTGATAATTTTCTTGTCATATATATTTCCTATTAATTTAAATATCTTAGTAAATTTCCACGAAAAGTTAAGTATTTTATAAACTTTTAAATAATCTTTATTAATGACATATTTAATTGAAAAAGCTTTAAAATTTTAAAGATATGTTCAAAAGAGTTAACAATAATATTAATCTTGCATCCCAAGAACAGAATACATCTGCTTACTGGGATGAAATAAACGCATTTGATAACTCAATGGAGAATCGAAAAGATCAAAAAGTTTTTAGATTCTACGATGGACCACCATTTCCTACAGGCAGCCCACATTATGGCAACTTACTTGCAGGAGTAATAAAAGATATAGTTCCAAGGTACTGGACTATGCGAGGATATTATGTAGAAAGACGATTCGGCTGGGACGTACATGGTTTGCCTATTGAAATGGAAGTACAGAAACAACTGGGGTTAGACGATCCTCAACAAATTAATGATTTTGGTATAGGTAAATTTAATGAAGCATGTAGAAGCCAAGTGCAAACTAATACAGAAAATTGGGAACGAGTCACTAGAAAAATCGGTAGGTGGGTAGATTTTGAGAATGATTACAAGACTATGGATATTGACTTTATGGAGAGTGTCTGGTGGGTATTTAAAAACTTATGGGAAAATGATTTAATATATAAAGATTATAAAGTTTTACCATACTCTTGGTCGGCAGCCACACCATTATCAAATTTCGAAGCCAATATGGACTACAGGGATGTTGAAGACCCCTCAATATTTTTTACGCTTACAGCTCGCGGTGACTTTAATAAAATACAAAAATCAGACAAATTTTTAGTCTGGACAACTACCCCATGGTGCATTCCAGGAAATTTAGCAATAGCCATTGGAAAAGACATAGAATATCTGAGAATTCAAATAACAGATGACATATTTTGGATAGCCAAAAATCTTATTTCAGAGTTAAAGGACTATGAATATAAAATTTTAGATGAGTCAATTGGTGCAGATATGATTGGTGCTGAATACATTCCAGCGTACAGTGAGTATGAGCACGAATACTCCAATGGAGCATTTCGATTAATTCATAGCGATGACACTAATACTGAAGCCGGCTCTGGTTTAGTTTCTCAAGCTCCTGCATATGGTGAGAGTGATTTTTATGCATTGAAAGAAGCAAATATCGATGTGATTGTTGATCCCGTTACCCTATCAGGTAAATTTGATAATTCAATAAACGGTATTGAGGGATTAAACGTAAAAGATGCAGACAAGGTAATAATGAACCAACTAAAAGAACGTGGTTCTCTTTTCAGTCAAAAGACAGAAATGCACTCATACCCCTTCTGTTGGAGAACTGGTACTCCTTTAATATATAAAGCTATTCCTACCTGGTTTGTGAGAGTAGAGAAAATAAGAGATCGTATGGTTGAACTAAATGAAGAAACCCATTGGGTACCTGGTTTCATAGGAGAAAAACGTTTCTCAAATTGGCTTGGTAATGCTCGTGACTGGGCCATTAGTAGAAACAGATACTGGGGAAGCTGTATTCCAGTCTGGATAAACACTGAAGATCCATCTGATCAGATCTGTATTGGATCTATTGAGGAACTTGAAGAGTTAAGCGGTGTTAAGGTAGACGATCTTCATAAACACTACTTAGACGATATTGAAATAGAAATAAAAGGTAAGAAATATGTAAGAACTTCAGAAGTTCTTGATTGTTGGTTTGAATCAGGTTCTATGCCGTATGGCCAACAGCATTATCCATTTGAAAATAAAGAAAATTTTTCAGATGGTTTTCCTGCAGACTTCATAGCTGAGGGACTTGATCAAACAAGAGGATGGTTTTACACGCTTACAATTTTATCAGTTGCATTATTTGATTCCGTAGCTTTTAAAAATTGTATAACTACAGGAATGATTTTGGCTGAAGATGGCAGAAAGATGAGTAAAAGTTTAAAAAATTATCCAGATCCTGAAGAATTACTCAATAGTTATGGTGGAGATAGTTTAAGAGCTTATCTAATAAATTCACCAGTTGTAAGAGGTGAACCTCTTAAGTTTTCTGAAGAGGGTGTGCAGCTAGTTACTAGAAATGTAATCTTGCCGCTATGGAACAGTTTTACATTTTTCTCTAATTACGCAAATGCAGATGAAATTACAATGGAAGAATTAAGTAAAGCTGACCCTGTTGAAAATAGGCCATTAATGGATCAATGGATTATTTCGACTTTACAATCACTTATTAAGACTGTGAACGAAAAAATGGAGAACTATTATTTATATGAAGTTATCCCACCACTAATAAGTTTTATTGACGAATTAACGAACTGGTATGTTAGATCAAACCGAAAAAGATTTTGGAAAGAAAAAGGTGTTGATGATCTTGACAAAATTAATGCATTTAAAACTTTGCATGAAGTTTTATTAGAATTTTCAAAGACAATGGCTCCTGTACTCCCCTTCATCTGTGAACAGATTTATCAGGGCTTAGTTGAGGAGGAAGATACAAGTATCCATTATGAAAACTATCCCGTTGCAGATAACAATTTAATCAATACTCAATTAGAGAAAGAAATCTCAACAGCTAAAGATGTTATAAGATCCGCAAGAAATATAAGGCTCAATGTAGAGATGCCCAATAAGCAACCCTTAAGAAGTTTAAAAATTGTAACTAAGGATATAAGCCTACAAAACGAAATAAAAAATGTAGAGCACATAATTCTTAATGAGCTAAACGTGAAAGAAATTATTTTTGAAAACAATATATCTGAATGGGTTAAATATGTATGTAAACCAAACTATCAAGAATTGGGACCGAAGCTAGGAAAAGATGTTAACAAACTTAAATCAGAGTTAGATTCGCTAAATAAAGATGAAATTGCGCAAATTATTGAAGCGGGATCTTTTAACTTTAATAATCGAAAAATTGATTTACACAGTTTAGATTTACAGTTAGTTCCAACAGCTGAAAAGCCAAATCAAGATATTGTTAATGATTTTCTAATCTCATTAAATACAGACATAGATGATGAATTGCTTGAAGAAAGAATCTCTAGAGAAATTGTTTCCCTCATACAAAAGTCGCGTAAAGAAAGTGATTATGACATAACTGATAGAATCATTACTACCATATCTTCTGAAGATGAAATAGTGCTTTCAGCTATTAAATCTCACGTAAAATATATTCAAAATGAGACTCTCTCAGTGAGTTTTTCTACTGTTAAAGAACCTGGAACAGAAAATTTATTGAACTACTCGATTTCAATACTAATTGAAAAGTCTTAGCAAACAGCTCTTAGTAGATAAGGCTGTAATAGGTTAACTCCAAATATTAAAACGAGTGGTGATAAATCTAAACCAGCCATACCTATTCTAAGGGTAGGCATTCTTGAACGTATCGGCTCTAATATTCTTGTAAAACCTTTATCTAAAACATATTTCACTTGACCCAGAGGATGCTCAGGCGAAACTTGAACCCAACTTAAAATTATCCATGCAAATAGAGCATATGAGAAAAACCTGAAAAAGAGTATCAGTAAGCTACACATTAATATTGTAAAGGCCTAAGTTTTGGAGCCTTTCTCTTTCGCTAGACGGAAGTGATGCTGATGCAGGAAGTAGTAAATATACTCCATCTTTGTTAATTGATCTAATTTTTGCGTCGCTGATAAAAGCCATGCCAGTTACAAAATCTATAATTCTTCTGCGGTCTGTTTGATCAGATATATCTCGAATATCCATTGCAACAATGTAGTCTTCTTTTACAACATTTCCTAAGTTGTGAATATCATTAAATGACTTCAGTACTTTAATCTCCACTTCATCTTTCGGGTTATGAATTCTTACATCTCCAACTTGTTCATCTGTAGAAAATCTGTTTTCTGTGGAAGGTCTTACAGTTCTATTTTGTTGAGGTGAATCGTCAAAAATTAGGTTTTCCGGTTGCTTGAGTCCAATTGCTATTAAGAATTTTTCTAACATTATAAAAATATTTTACTACCTACACGTATTATTGTAGCACCGTAATCTAGAGCAATCTCATAATCATCAGACATGCCCATAGATAGTTCACCAGGATAGTTTTTATACTGAATTTTTATTTTTTCATTTAATTTTTGCATTGAAGAAAACACTTTTTTTCTATTAGATTCTATATTAGGTATACACATTAAACCTACTGGCTGTATACCAAGGGTTAGAGAATAATCAATAAAATGGTTTAACTTATCTCCACTAATACCACTCTTATTGGGATCACTATCGATATTTACCTGTATAAATATATTTTGACCAGAATAAGTTTTGGAAATTACATCTAGCTCCTTCTCTCTGGAGACCGAATGTAATGTCACACACTTGCTTAATATTTCAGAAATCTTTCTTGATTGCAATGGCGCGATAAAGTGATAATTACTATCTGGGAAATGTTTGTGGTGTAGATGAAGTTCATCTAACCTATTTTCACCCAGATCTTTGATTCCAAAATTAATCAACTTATTTATGTCTTCTACATTCTGATTTTTAACAACAGGTAATAATCTTGCATTAAATTTTGAAATTTTATTAACTATTTTTTCTAAGTTTTTTATATCCATATGAAAGAATACTGTCTTTGTGCTGTTTTATTTTCTCTAAAGGACCAGAAGTTATTATCACAAACAGTACAATTTTTTGATACTTGAATTTCTATGTCGTTTAATTGGCAAAAATTTACAATTTGTTTAGACAAGTTTAAATAAATTTTATCTTTTCTTTTTAAAACACTTTTGGGAAACAATTGGGCTACATCATTTTGTATCTCATAGCAACAACTTTGAGCATGAGGTCCAACTGAAACCTTAATGTTAGTACCGGTAATTTTCCTTAAGGCCAAGTTGAAAATATCATT